>JAGQPO010000127.1 GCA_020426665.1 Planctomycetales bacterium | reverse complement strand
CATTGCTCGCTCGCCTGCGTCCCGGCGGATGGCTGTACCGCAATGTCCGTGACCGGTTTGAATCGGGATTTTTAGCGAAGGGGGACTATGCGGGACTCGCGGATTTCTATGCGAATGCTGTATCCCGTTCGCCCGATGATTTGGCGCTGAAGCTTCGTCTTGGCCAGATCCAGGCGATTGCCGGACGATATGACGCGTCCGAAAAAACGCTAGAAGGAATTCTAGCCAGAGCACCGAACGATACGGAGGTTCGCAAAGCTATCATCGATGTGTTGATTCGCGCTGATCGCCCGTCAAGAACAGAGCCGCACTTTGACAAACTGGCCCAACTTGATCCCAACAATCCGGATCACTTCCTTTATTGGGCACGGGTTCGATTAAGTGACACGGATGTACCTCAGCGTCAGCGGTATGAAGCCGCCGCAGAGATTTGGGAACGGTTGCTGCAAAGTCGCGACGACGATCCAAACATTCACGCACGTGTCGCCAAGTTGTATGCCAATCTTCGGGAAACCGATCGAGCGATCGCCTTGTATCAAAAGGCGATCGAATTGGCGCCGGATTCACACCAATATCGCGAGTACCTGGGGGAGTACTTTCACACGTTAAAACGGACCGATGAAGCGATCGAAACCTGGCGATCGATCGCAACGGGATCGCGGCGAAACCAGGATTCACTGGTTCGATTGGCTGAAGTGTTCGCGACGTTCAAATACCAAGACGAATCGTTACAGGCCTGGCGTGAGGCGTCAACGTTTGATCTTTCGTTCGACCAACGTTTGCGTTACGCACATGCACTTGGTCTGGCGAAGCAGCACGATCAAGCGATCGCGCAACTTGAATCCGCCATGCAGATCGCCCAGAGTCGAGACGAGCGCGATCGAGTCTCGGCCGCCCAAGTCAGCCAATACGTCGACAGTAAAAAAGTCATGGAAAAGATCTCGGAGATCAATGCGCTGAAGCCGACACTGGATAATCGACGTTTTCTAGCGATGCTTCTGCTCGCCGTCGACGATGTGCCGATGGCGGCGGTTGCGATCGATGCCGCCGCCTCCATCTCGCCTGATGATCCCGGCGTTCTGATGGTTGCCGCGGACATCGCCGAACGACAAAAACGGTTGTTCGACGCGATCCTAACTTATGAACGGCTGGTCGAAATCGACAGTCGTTTCCGCACCTGGTATTTGCAACGCATCATTGCTCTGCACCGGAGTCTGGGGAATCCCATCCAAGCAATCGGCTTTGCCCGCGACCTGATCAATGTCAATCCGAATGCGCCCGACCCCTATCGAATCCTCGCAGACATTGCTTTGGAAATCGGCAGGGATGAACAGGCCGTTGTTGCACTTCGGCAAGCGATTGACCTTGCGCCACGCGATAATACCAGCCGTCTGGTTCTTGCCAGGCATTACGCGAAACGCTCAAAGACGGCCGAGGCGTTGGAGTTGTATTGGGAATCGCTGAAGCATCAACGGGACTGGCCGGGACGCAAAAAACTGGTCGGCGAAATGGCCTCGCTTCATGATCATGGCAGTGATTCAGAACCATTCATCCGCCGCATCGAACAGTTCTTTGCGGATGACAGTGACCGCTACCAGACGCGGAGACTGGTCGCAACGTTTTGGCAAGAGATGGGAGATCACAAGCGAGCAAGTTTTATCCTTGAACAATTGATCGCCGAGCACCCCGGCGACGAGGGGCTGCTCAAGCAAATCGTCGAAAGTTATCAATCACTGGCAAATCATACGGCGACAATCAAGTATCAAAGCCAACTCGCAGATTTGACGGGTGACCAAAAGGACATCGAATTGCTGACAAGAATCAGGTTGGCGGCCGGCGACGTCCAGCATCTTGAATTGTTTGCCCGCGAATTGGCGGCCACCTCAGACCCCGCGACGATCGCAAGCATCATCAATCGCGCAATCATTCATGATCGGACAAGTGCCGAAGATCTGTGTCGCGTTGCATGCCTGCAAGACGAGACGTTGTGGGGCATCAAATGTGTCCGGTTGCAATTGTTGATGACCAATCGCGGCAACGGCCAGGCGGACAAATTATCCGAGACGCTGAAGTTGGCCGACGAAATCGAACAACTGGACTTAGACGCCGACGCAGCTCCACCGTCTAACTCATACGCAACCACAAAATCTTCGCCCAAGAGTCAATTGGCGTCACTCGGGCATCAAGTCTATCAACTACGAACCGGGGCCACGACCGATCGCCACGGTGTAACAACGATGACAACAATTGACGTTCCTAAAAGTCAATTCGCCATGCACTTGGGACATGTCTTAGGGACGGTGGATCGATTTGGTCGAAGAATCCGGTCGTCGTGGCAAAACCAACCCGAGATCCTGATTCCCACCGACTACAACCAAGCCCTTTGGATCAGCCGTGCGACACGAATACTGATCCATTGCCGGCTGAATGAAATTGCCGGACAACCACAACCACTTCCGCGCGTTATCGAGCAACTGTATCCAATGCCGGACGCACAACAAACGACAAACCCCCGTCGGCTGGAACAATTGCTGTCACTTCACTATCTGGAAGGTTCGCTTTCAGGTTTACCTCAGCCGGTGCCGGAAGAATTACTGTGGAGGATGGTCGACGCTGATCCGCAAGGCGATCATCCGAAATGGATTGAGATTCTGGCCGCGCGAAATCGGGACGCCGACGAGACGCCGGAGTCACCGCAGGGAACGCCCGTTCCGCTAAACGAGCAACAACTGCGAATCATTTCAAAAGTTGTATCGCAACGACAACGACTGCCTTCCGCGGCAAAGATGACGGCCGAGCAAATCGATGGTGAGCTGTTACTACGGCGCTGCATGTACCGCGAGTATCAACTTGCCGGTAAGTCGCTCACCGAACACCCGCCAATCGGTGAACTGCCGCGTCCAACCTCGTTCATGCAGGCCCTTGCCAATATTCAAATTGCACTTTGGGAGAACGATTCGAAACTTGCGGACCAGCTTGTTTCGGAATTACCCCAAATTGCTCGTGACGGGTCTCGTCAAGAAGTGGTCGACATTTTGACGCCACAATCCAACGTGACATGGTACTGGTTTCCGTCAACGCCTTTGGAAAATCAATTCGTCCGGCGTCATCGCGACACGTTGATTGACGCATGGCTCGCGCATTGTGCGCGGCGCCGCGGCTTTGCCGATCGCAGCGTGACAACGGAAGATATCATCAATCAATTCGGACAGGGCGCCATTTTTTTAGTCGCGAACCGTCCGAAATCGCAAAGCGTCAATCGACCCGTTTTCAGGCTGGAAACGACAATCTCCAACCGCTTCTTTGACGAGTATCTGCTGACGGGACTGGCGCAATTGATTTACCACTACCACCCCGAAAACGCCGAACTTCCAACGTTGACGGTCCCGGACGGGTGCCTGTCCGCGATGGATCGGCGGTTGGAAACAAGGACGCAAGATGAAATAAAACTTTTGCGGATTGTCGTGGCGTTCGCGTCACATTGGCAAAATCGTCGGGAGGATTGTTACCGCCAAATCCGCGACCTGTGCGATCAATTCCCAGGTGATATCGGACTGCAAATCGAGGCGGCAAGAATGGAATTTGATCTCGATCGGTCCGATGCCGCATTTGATCGTCTCGGTGCAATCCAGAGGCACAGTGATCGAGACGAGATCCAAGTCGGATTGGCAAAAGCACATCTTTCGTTGCGGATGGGATTTATCGCACCGGCGCGGTTGGCGGGGAGCAACCTTCTACAATTGCAATTGGATACAAAGACGCGGGCGTCGCTGCACCACCGGTTGTCAGAATATGGTTTGAAACCTAACTCCAACTGGGCCGTCATCTCGGAGACTCGATTGAGATACGATAGTGAGTCGCCGTTTGCAGGTGTTAACGTTCGTCAAGATGACGGATCACAGTTGCGTCTGGCATCGGAATTACTGGCCACGGGAAATCCCATGACGGCATCGGAGATCGCACACTCGGTGATCCAAAATGGAGTCCGGTCAGGCGACGCGACATGGCGAGTCCTTCGGCGCCGTGCGGTGGACCTGTTGATCCGTGCCGACCGCTTGGAACCGCTGATCGCGACGATGGAACAAAACGTCCAAGCTGACCCCGAATCCGAGTGGCATCGACATGAACTGACTCAGCTTTATTTGCAGAACGGCCAGGGGGAAAAAGCAACTCGCATCTGGGAGCAAGCGATCATCCACGATGGCTTGACCGCAGACGAATTGATCGCCATGGCCGACACCCTTCATCGTGAACACCATTACCACGAAGCGGCAATCGTTTACTTATTCGCATTCGAGCGATCACCACAGCTTTGGAAAACTGAATGGTCCGCCTTTGTCCAGACCGCTGAATTGTCGGAGAATCCAGATTCGATCTTCGCGAGACTTTGCCGGCACGATCTTCGTTCCTACTCGCTGTTTTCGCTCTGCAATGTCGTTCGAATCAGTACCGTAGATCAGTTCAGCGATTCCCAACGTGCGTTTGTTCGCCATCTGGTCCAGACCCACCCGGACGTCGCAAAAAAGACTTCGTTACTAAAACGGTTCATTCCAGACGCGGAATTGAAGCACTTCCCGGAATTGGCAGAGTGACAGAATCGGCGAATTGTCATAATCTGATAGCCAAGAGGTTACAGGCAATGCCCCGTGCGCGCAGATACGTGTTTCATGAATTAGGTTGCTGAGCGCTGGATAAAACTTCAGCACGGGCGAGTTCGTGGTAGCGTTTGCCACTTGGGCTAACATTTGAAGTCAATCGTTGGGATTTCGGTTTCTTAAAGTGATCGGTCAACACGTACTGGGCGAGAATAACAACGTCAAGTGACGTTCGACGCGATAGTGGACAACAGAAACGCCCTATGTACAGCGACTATTTCACGAGAGAGACACGATGGTTAGACCTGGGTTTCGGAACTCGCTCCACAGGTTTCATTCCACGCAACACGATCAACTTTTCATCACGCCAAGCTCGCACCTGATCCGAGATGTCGGTGGGCCATACCAGTGGGCTTTCAAGCCCGCAAGTCCAAAGTTCGTCAAATGTTACATCATCAGAAGACTTCAAAATGTTCATTAACCGTTCTGCATTCGACGAAAGGTACCGACTGCGCAGACCATCAAAGTAGGTATGGTCGTGCATTTCTTCTGCACCAAAGAATTCCAATTGCCCACTCGATTGGCGTCGGCGTTGCGCAGCAACTGCTCGTGCTGACTCCATCGTCTGCATCGCAGCTTTCTCCGCTTCTTTGAAGACTTCTAATCCTCGGTAGTGCCTCGTTAGGTAGACTAAGTTGAAGTGTTTTCTCGCCTTTTGCGGGTGAAGAATGAGTGACGAGCTTGCGTACTCAAATCCCCCTGCACGTTTAACACGCTGCAAATACTCAAGCAGTAATGCATCGTCGCGTTCTTCGCTTTGTAGACTTCGAAACTTGTCGGCAATATCGTTTTCGCCGTACAGCATATCGAACGTTTGCTGAATCTTTGGCTCCGGATGATCAACGAACCGCCGAATGAACTCAAGCATGAACGTGATGAGCACTTCACCTGGCTTATGTACCAGAAGCGGCCGAATCACCTCGATCGGTATACTCCACCCCTTGGGATCAATCAGAAAGAATGGAAAAGTCTTGGAGTCAGCTCGTACGAAATGAAGGATGTCGTCGACGCAGTTCTCAAAAACCTCGTTTCGAGTTTCAATCTCGATATCATCAAACTGCGACACGAAGTCCCTCAGTTTAAAGTACGCCGATTCATTCTTTTCAATAAAAAAACAACGCAATCGAATGCTCTTACCGAGCCTTCTCTTTGCGGCACGTAGCTGCTCGATCGCGATTCCAAAAGATGTATCTGCAAACTCTGCGGAACGCTCATCCCAAGGACCCGAATAGCAATCGACATATGTAATCGATTCGCTCCATGAACCGATAATGAATGCAAACCTTTGAAGATACCTGCGCAAAACTTCGTGCTTCGCAAGTGTCTGCTCGCGTCCGTCGTATAGCCCCTCAATTCCGTTCATGCTATCTGATATACTAAAGTGCTCTCTGTTTCGATTGTCGTGATCATCGCTTGCCGTAACGTTTCCGTCGGCTTAGGCGACACCTTAATTGTCGGCATCTCGTCGTAGGTACGTCCGTCCAATAGACGCCCAGTTTCTTTCTTCCTGATTCCGCCCCATTGTTTAAAGAAGAACGGAACCTTGTGTTTCCGACACAAGCGTCGGATACCACGAACCCATTCTTTTGCAATTGGTCGTGCTCCTGCTCCGCTTTCGCCCCCGACGATTACCCAATCAATTTCATCTAGGCTAAATTCGCCCAAGTCTTCGATCAGTGGCTCAACAGAGAGAAATTTCATCTGGGCATTGGCTTGTCGCAACTGCTCACATCGAGGTATACCGTGCCGACGGTTCTCAACGCTGACTCCCCACCAAATGTGCTGCGCGTCCGCTGCAAATTTCAGTTCGTTGTCCAGCATCTCGCAAAGTCTCTCTGATCGCTTCGTCAACACTTGATATGTATGCCAGTTTGCGAGCGTCATTGTCTTAGCAACCTTTACGATGTAATCGCTCGGCACATCGGTGTGGAATAGATCGCTCATTGAATTTACAAAAATCTGCCGCGATTGCTTCCAATGTAGTGGCTCAGATAGTTTTGTGGGAACCAAGCGAAGATCGAACCCCTGTTCATATGGGTGCCCAGGGACGCCTCGAAACCGCTCTGCGAATGTCTTCGCATAGCATCGAGCGCATCCTGGACTAATTTGCGTGCATCCTCGGATCGGGTTCCATGTAGCGTCCGTCCATTCAATTCGAGAGTTTTGACTCATTGTTAAGTTCCTAACGTTTCAGACTCCATTCTTTGGCCCTACGAGACACGTTTGGTCCCGCATTGTCACCGATTTCTTGGCGTGAAACCAGAGAAGCGCCAATGCATTGGAGTCGCCCAGTCGGATTCGTCGGTTGGATGCGCTGTGTTTAGGCAATCGTTAGCACGGAGCGTCCTTGTAAGTGAGGACTTGTAAACGAGGATTCATGTTTCTTTGAGCGACGTGAAAATGATTGGAGAACAATGGCTGGACAGCGACACTTTGGATTAGTCGCTTTGCAAATAGCCGCATTTTTCGCCAGGAGAACCACCAATAGCGATAAACGGCAAATTCGCTCGACAACACCGAAATTCTTTAGAAATCCCTTCCAAAGTAGCCCGGTCCAGTCAGCGTGCCTCGATCCACCCGCAAAACGGCTGATTACCGGGAGTTTCTTCTCCGAACGACGTCTGTCGGGACACTGGTGTGCGATTAAACCAACTCGGCCAGAGATGCGCGCCGTCGCGCTTCGCAGAAATGGCGGTGACAGGTTAAACTATCGTGTGGATTCATTTCCCCCGCCCCCGTATTGGCCCGCCTCCGCGACAGTTGGCCCGCCTCCGCGATCGTTTGCCCGCCGCGATAGCCCCACCCAATGAAGCTTTCCCCATTTAACGCAAAATGGTTTGCCGGTCACACGCTGGCAACCATTTTACTGGCATCGTTTGCCGCTACCGTCCCCGCCGACGAGATCGATTTCAACCGAGACATTCGGCCGATTCTGTCGGACAACTGTTTCCTTTGCCACGGACCGGCCGAATCCACGCGTCAAGCCGATCTTCGGCTGGACGTCCGAGATCACGCCGTTGATTCCGGCATACTTGCCCCCGGCAATCCGGACGACAGCGAACTGATCGCTCGCGTATTCTCGGACGACCCTGACCAGGTGATGCCGCCGTCCGATTCCAACAAACGACTGACCGATGCACAACGGCAGATGCTCAAGGCTTGGGTCGCCCAGGGAGCAGCCTATCAGCAACATTGGTCCTTTGTGCCTCCCAAGAAGGTCGTTGGTTTGGCGCCCGACCAGGCGATCGATCACTTTGTTGGGAAGCGACTGGAACAGTCGGGGCTGACCTTTTCGCCGCAAGCCGACCTACGGACATTGATTCGACGAGTGTCGCTTGATCTGACCGGCATGCCGCCCACACCGTTGGAGGTCGAAAGTTTTTTGGCTGATGCGAAGTCTCGTGGAACTAATGTAGCTTACGAAGCATTGGTCGATCGATTGCTGGCATCGTCAGCGTATGGCGAACGCATGGCGCTGGCGTGGTTGGATGCGGCACGATACGGCGACACCAGTGTAATGCACGCGGACGGTCCACGCGACATGTGGCCTTGGCGTGACTGGGTCATCAACGCGTACAACACGAACATGCCCTTTGACCAGTTCACGACTGAGCAGTTGGCCGGAGACTTGATCCCCGAGGCCAGTGTCAGTCAAAAAGTCGCCTCGGGATTCAATCGCAACCACGCCACCAGCGACGAAGGCGGCGCCTTTGCAGAAGAGTTGCGAGTCGAATACGTCGTCGACCGAGTGCAAACAACGTCGACCGTCTGGCTGGGGCTGACGATGGAGTGTGCCCAATGCCACGACCACAAGTACGACCCGATATCGCAAAAGGAGTACTATCAATTCTTTGCGTACTTTAACAACACGACCGACCCGGGAATGCAAACACGTAACGGCAATCAGTCGCCTGTTGTCGATGTTGTGGATGAACAACGTCAGCGGCAGTTGAAGGAACTTGACGAGCAGATCGAATTTCAAACAACGCAGCTGGCATCGTACAAGTCGTCGGCAGAACCCCAGTTCGTCGCCTGGGCCGAAAAACGATCCGCCGAACATTTGGCCGACGAACGATCTGCCACCGAACTGTCCGGATTGACGCATTGGTTTCCCGTCGACGGGGCAGACGGTGGCCAATTAAAAAACGCAGTGGCCGGTTCGATCGCGGTGCTGGAAAAAGGCAAACTTGAAACGGTCGACCGCGACGGCAACCAGGCGTTAAAGTTGGACGGTCAAACATCATTTGTTTGCTCCGAAGGATCGCCCAACTTGAAGAACGACGCAGCGTTTTCGTTTGCCGCATGGATCAAGCACGATGGAAAGTCCGGAGGCGCGGTTTTTGCGCAAATGGATGAGGCCAACAAGCATCGTGGTTATGACATGTGGGTCCAAGGTGCAAACATCGGCACCCACATCATCCATTCCTGGCCCGAAAATGCCGTCAAAGTGATCTCCAAAGATGCGTTGGCTACGAACAAATGGCAACACGTGGTGATCAGCTATGACGGCAGCCAAAAAGCCGGTGGCGTGAAGATCTATATCGACGGAAAGTTATCTGAAAACCAAGTCGAATCCGATTCGTTAAACGATACATTGGAAACCGCTGTGCCTTTGAAGATCGGCAGCCGGTCCGGGGGTGCGAATTGGAAAGGCGAAGTCGATGACATCCGGATTTATGACCACGCATTGACGGAGGCTGAAGTTCCGTTGGCCAAAGATGACGTGATCGGCAACATTCTGGCAACGCCGGCTTCGGAACGCACCGAAGCACAGATTGCCACATTAAGAAACTTGTACTTCACATCGGAAGACAATCACTTTCAACAACTAAGCAAAACGCTGGGGTCCACGACAAAGCAACGTGACGAACTGGCTGCGAATAAAATCACGTCGATGATCATGACGGACAATCCGGCCGACAAGATGCGGATGACCTACATTTTGGATCGCGGACAATATGATTCACCCAAACAGGATTCGCCGGTCGCGGTCGGCGTGCCCGCCGCGCTTCCGCCGTTGCCCGAGGGAGCGCCACCGAACCGATTAGGACTGGCGATGTGGCTGACCGCGCCGGACCATCCGCTAACCGCACGTGTTGCGGTCAACCGATACTGGACGATGTTATTTGGTAACGGTTTGGTGCGAACGGTCAGCGACTTCGGGTCCCAGGGAGCACCGCCTACGCATCCCGAGTTGCTCGACTCGCTGGCGGTCGACTTCGTCGAATCGGGGTGGGATGTAAAACGAATGCTGCGACAAATAGTGCTTTCACGCACCTATCGGCAAAGTTCACGTCAGGAAAAGATGCACATTGAAAAAGATCCTGAGAACGTGTTACTCGCGCGCAGTCCGCGTTTTCGGTTGCAGGGGGAATTCATCCGCGACCAGGCTCTTCAGATCAGCGGTTTGTTGTCCGGCGTTGTTGGCGGCCCCGGCGTCAAGCCGTATCAACCGGTCAACATTTGGAACGAAGTCAGCTTGAACGGTGGTCTACGTTACCAGCAGGATGCCGGTGACAAGCTGTACCGAAAATCGATGTACACGTACTGGAAACGTAGTGCGCCGATGCCCAACATGATGATCTTTGACGCGCCATCACGTGAAAAGTGTGTCGTCAAACGGGCTCGAACCAATACGCCGCTTCAGGCATTGGTGACATTGAACGACCCCCAATTTGTCGAAGCGGCGCGTCGACTTGCCGAGCGTCTGATTCATGCCGAATCCAGCGACCCGGCCAGGATTGATTTGGCGTATCGCCTGGCCACCGCCCGACCGGCCGACAAACGCGAACAGACGATTTTGATGCAAATGTTGGACGACCAAAGACAGCGGTTCGCGGAAAATCGTGAAAGTGCGATGCAGTACTTGTCGGTTGGTGAACTGCCCCGAGACGAATCGATTGATGTGGTCGAGCACGCCGCGTGGACAGTCGTTGCGCAAATGATTTTGAACTTAGACGAAACGTTAACTCGAGGTTGACAATGGATCCGCTGACCACACAACGCCGCAAGTTTTTGCTGGGTTCCGGATACGGGATCGGTGCCGCTGCGCTCAACACTCTGTGGAACCCTGGTTTGATCGGAACGGCAGCCGCGGCGGGGCATTCAAATCCCGGGCTGCCCCAGTTCCCAAACTTTGCGCCCAAGGCCAAACGAATCATCTATTTGTTCATGGCTGGTGGCCCCAGCCACATTGACCTGTTTGATTACAAACCCGAGATGCGACAGTTTCACGGCAAGGAGTTACCGGAATCGGTTCGGCAGGGCCAACGGTTGACCGGCATGACCAGCGGTCAGAAATCGTTTCCTTGCGTCGCGCCGATGTTTGAATTTGGTCGTTTCGGACAGCACGGAACCTGGGTCAACAAAGACATCCTGCCTCACACCGCGGGGATCGTAGACGACATCACGATCATCAAATCGATGCACACCGAAGCGGTCAACCATGATCCGGCAATCACCTACATCAACACCGGTGTCCAGCAACAAGGCAAACCGGCAATGGGTTCGTGGCTCAGTTATGGACTGGGCAGCGAAAACGACAACATGCCCGCCTATATCGTGATGATTTCACGGGGACGCGGACAATTGCAAGCCCTGTACGACCGCCTTTGGGGATCGGGTTTTTTGCCGGCAAGGCACCAGGGCGTTAAATTGCGCAGCAGCGGCGAGAGCGTGTTGTATTTAAACAACCCGCCTGGGATCGATCGCGATTCGCGCCGCAGCATGTTGGACGGACTGAATCAACTGAATCAGGTGGCGTACGACAAATTCGCGGACCCCGAAACCCAGGCCAGAATTTCGCAGTATGAAATGGCGTTTCGGATGCAGAGCGAAGTGCCGGATCTGATGGGAATCGAGCAAGAGCCACAACACGTTTTGGATCTGTATGGACCGGATGTCCAGAACCCGGGCAGCTTTGCCAGGAATTGTCTGCTGGCCAGGCGAATGGTCCAGCAAGGCGTTCGCTACGTTCAATTATTCCATCGCGGCTGGGATCAACACG
>JAGQPO010000126.1 GCA_020426665.1 Planctomycetales bacterium | reverse complement strand
AAAGCTTGTGAAAGAACAGGCACGACGATCGTAATCGGTAAACTTGCCGTTGAGCGTGGATCGCGAACAACCCCGAGAGTCGTCCAGATTCCTGATAACGGTTCGTCGACGGGTTCGATATCGAATGATTGGCGGACACACCGACGGCTTTCTAATTGCGTCCGCCTAACTGGCGGGAATATTTCGGAGTCTTAAAAACTCTCCCACCGAAAGGAGCTTGTACTCCATGAAACATATTCTCGCCGCCCTCTTGGCGCTGGGCTTTGTAAAAAGCGCTCTTGCTGGACCGATCGACGCGGGATCGTACAACGCCAAACACGATTACGCGGGGCACTCGATTCTGGTAAGCGAATCGGTTGACGATGTCTCCGCAGCGAAACAAATAATGTTAACGGAAAGTGAACCGGCAATACCGGATTCCCGCCCCGCATCCGTACACATGACTCGCGCTCTGGCCCCGACCGTGGACGGATCGCAACCCCCAACCGCTTTACCGCCGCCAATCGTCGCCGGGACAATCCCAGAGGACAAAACGGTCGAAGAGCAACGCCAAGTCCACCCGACTCCGGCCACAAGAGATCAGGGAAAAAAGAAGCAAAGTCTGTTTGACAAGTTGTTCAAACGGTCGTTTATTAAATAAAGAAGAACGTTGCACCAGCCAACGTCTCAAGGAAGACACAAACGTATTGTCTTGCCAGCGATGCACTCGCCCGGAACCACCTCCGGGCGGGTGTTTTTTTTATCCCGTGTTTTCACCGACTTGCAATCCGTCGGGTGCATAGATCGATCGGCCTCCGTCGACCGGCAAACACGCGCCGGTAACAAAAGTGTTTTCGCACAAAAAACGGACGGCATGTGCAACGTGTTCCGCCGTTCCGATTTGGCCCGTCAATGTGCTGCCACAAAGTTTTATCCGTTTCCGGTCCGGAACATCATCAGCCAGCATGACCGGGCCGGGTTTTACACAGTTAACGCGTATCGCAGAGTTAAGGGCAGCGAATTCCACGGCCAGCGATCGGGTCATCACATCGATCGCACCTTTGCTGGGAAAGTAAGCGGCGTGCTCCATGTATGGTCGCACCGTCGCCCAGTCACCGAGATTTACGATTGAACCTCCGCGAGGTTGCAACGCCATCACAACCGCGGCGGCGCGAGCACACATAAACGACCCAATGGTGTTCACCTGATAATAACGTATCATTTCGGCACTCGAAATCTGATCCATCGGTGTCGGCGACCAGATGGCGGCGCTGTTGACCAAAATGTCAATCCGGCCAAACGCATCAACCGTTTCACGGACCAATCGTTCTGGTACACCATCTTGATCGATTGCTCCGGAAGTTACGACGGATTCCGCTCCCAGTTCGTTTTGAAGGAAACGCGCGACATCATCGGCTTCCGCCGTACTTGTGTGGGCGTGTAACCCGATGCGACAGCCGTGTCGGGCAAGTTCGATCGCGATCGCGCGGCCCACTCGCGGGGCACCGCTGCCGGTGACAAGCGCGACCGGTGCGTCACAATCAAAAACAGTTCTCAGCAAAGTCATCAAACCTCCACGCGTTCAAACTAAATAACGGTACCTAAAATATTTTCATTAGTGCTCCGTCAACCTTTGATTTTACGGTTGGGACCGTAGCGGAAGTCGTCAAGACTTTCGACGATTCCTGGTTCCGAGCGAACCTCACGCACGAGCTCCGCTACCCTAAAATCAGGCTTTGACGCACCACTAAAGGAATTTTGCGAGGTCACCGCCGCGTGCCGCACGGGCGTCGACCTTCGCAATGGTCCGGGCGTCCTCGATAACCGCCGGGGCTTGCCAAGGTTTGAATCGTGCATCAATCACAACGCTGCCGCGACATCCCCAATGTTTCGCAATCGTTTCGGCGCCAATACCGGACAGATCCGCTGCGGGGTTACTGCGAGTGAATGTGGTCCACAACCAGTTGTTCAAATGACGCGACGCGAAATCACTGTCGTCCACGATCGTGATCAACGGAAAGGAGTTGATCGCATCTCCATCGGGAAGTTCTTCGCAGAATCGTTGGACGTCCGTCTGTCCGGTCGGTTCGGAATAAGGTGCACCCTGAATCGCCAAGACACCAGGCAACACGATGCGAGGCGATGAAAATCCATCAGGCAATTTCAAGTCGCTCGGCAATTCAATGGGCAGCGTTCGTTTGGGACGCCCGGCAGCGGCGATGACCACCTTGGACCCCTTGTTGAATCCGGTACCGGTGTAGTCAAGCGTGTCGATGGTGGTTTGCGTGTGAAAATGCAAATCGCGTTTCCAATCGACGCGTTCCAGTACATATCGCAGAAACGATTCAACGTCATGGATGTCTAATTCGTCCGACGGGTCATCGGCGATCATCAAGTATTTCGCAAGTGAAAGTTGACCGTTTCCCAAGATGGCGTTGGCTTGTGTGATCAACTCTTGCGGCGCTGACTCTTTTAGATGCGGCATGTAACGTTCGCTGCCAATGGCGAGCAACAGAGGGTGAACACCGGCGGCGTCGACCGCGTGAACCGCTTTCACTCCGGGGATGACCGTTGGAATGATGGGATCGGTCAACTCGTGTATCAGTTGTCCGAATGTCGTATCCTCTTGCGGTGGACGTCCTACCACGGTGAACGGCCATATGGCGTCTTTGCGGTGCCAGACGTGCTGGACCTTCATCACTGGGAAAGGGTGTTCCAAACTGTAATAGCCGAGATGGTCGCCAAACGGACCTTCACGTTTGGTGGTCTCGTGCATGATCGTACCGACGATCGCAAAGTCGGCGTCGCGATAAACGGGCGCGTGGTTTCCGCGAATCAGGCCGATACGCCGTCCGGCCAGGGCACCGGCAAACGTCAATTCGGTCAAACCCTCCGGCAGCGGCATCACTGCGGAGAGCGTCATTGCCGGTGAGCCGCCGACAGTGACGGAGACGCGTAAGGGTTGCCCGGTTTTCATTGCTTGTTTGTGGTGCACGCCGATGCCACGATGAATTTGATAATGCAGTCCGACTTCGTCAGCGCAATAATCATTCCCAGAGAGTTGCACGCGATACATCCCCAAGTTGATCTTCATCAGGTTGTCTGGTTCGCGCGGGTCCGAACTCAAAACCTGTGGCAACGTGACAAACGGGCCGCCGTCGTCCGGCCAGCACTTCAGCCGCGGCAAGTCCGACAGGTCGCATTTCTGGGCGGACACGGCGCCGCGGCGAACGTATTTGGGCAACATCCGAATCGCGGTCAGAGGAACGCCGGCGTAGCGCAGCGGTCGCTTCGGCAAAGCCGACGGATCGAGTTTAATTTCGATCAAGCGACGTACCGATTCGAGCGTGTCTCGGAACAGGTATCTGGCCTGGTCCAGGGAAGCAAATAAATTCGAAGCCATCGGGAATCGACAGCCGACCGGATTGTTGAACAACACTGCCGGTCCGCCTGAGGCATAAACCCGTCGTTGAATTTCGGCCATTTCCAAGTGCGGATCGACCGGATCGTTGACCTCGATCAATAATCCGCCGGCGCGGAGGTCGTTGATCACGTCTCGGGTGCTGCGGTGTTTCATGGTCGCCGATAAACTACAACAATTACAAAACGAAGGGGCACGCGTTTGGTCGCCTTTTTAATAACGTCTCTACCATTGGCATCATCTTATGTCGGAAAGTCCGTCCCAGTCTCAACCGAAATCTCTTCCACCACAACTGCCGGCCCCGAGTTTTGTCGGCACCGATCACCCGGTGACGGAAAAAAGCGACGTCATCATTGTCGGCCTCTGCGACGATGCACCGCTGTCCGAGAGCGCAGCGGCGATCGACGGTTTACTTGGCGGCGTGATCACCAACTTGCTCGAACAGGGCAAGGTTTCGACGGACTTGGGAGAGTCGATGCTGATTCCCGGTCCCGGAATCAGTGGCGATGGAGCGACGTTGGTCTTGTTGTTGGGATTGGGAACCAAGAAGAAACTCGACCGAGAAGCTGCTTTCTCGCAAACCAGCACGGCGATCCGTTTGCTCGTTTCAAAGCCACACCGAAAAATCGTCATCGCGCTGGGCGAACTTCTTCAGTCGTCGGATCATGACGCGATTGTTGCCGGGGCGTTGTTCGCACTGGAGGGGCAGTCGATTTATCGCACAAAGTCACCCATCAACGTTCCGGAGACGGTTTGCGTTGCCGGAGCAAACCCGACAGCGATTGATCGGGGCGTCATTCTGGGTGAATCGATCAACGTGGCGAGAAGGTTGGTCAACGAGCCCGCCTCGGTCGTTTATCCCGCCTCATTCGCCGATCGCGCATCGGATATTGCAAAGGAGGTTGGACTTGGATGCGAAGTCTGGGACGAAAAGCGGTTGGCCGAAGAAAACTGTCGCGCGATCCTGGCCGTCGGTTCGGGTAGTGAAAAACCGCCCCGTTTGGTTATCCTTCGGCATAACGGCGGACGACCGGGCGAGGCGCCCATCGCCATCGTTGGCAAGGGCGTCACGTTCGACAGCGGCGGATTGTCGATCAAACCGAGCGATGGAATGGTTGATATGAAATGCGATATGAGTGGCGCCGCAACCGTGATCGGCTGCATGCGAGCGATCGCAAAACTGGGCGTCAAGAAGAACGTGATCGGCTTTTGTGGATTAGCCGAGAACATGATCAGCGGGTCAAGCTATAAGCTCGGCGATGTGATTCAAACACGTAGTGGAAAGACGATCGAGATTCTGAATACCGATGCGGAAGGCCGTGTCGTGTTATCAGACACGCTGAATGTAGCGATCGGTCACAATCCGTCGTCGATGGTCGATCTGGCAACTTTGACTGGCGCCTGTATGGTCGCCCTGG
This sequence comes from Planctomycetales bacterium, assembly GCA_020426665.1. Lineage (GTDB taxonomy): Bacteria > Planctomycetota > Planctomycetia > Pirellulales > Pirellulaceae > Stieleria. The sequence continues at coordinate 2,797 of JAGQPO010000126.1, read as the reverse complement.
GCAATGACGTCGCCGGACTGATGACAAATGATCAGGCAACGTGTGACACGGTCAGTTCGGCTGCCGCAATCGAAGGCGAACCGGTTTGGCAACTGCCGATGTTCAAGTTGTATGACGAAAAAATCAAGAGCAAGGTGGCAGACATCAAAAACATCGGTGAAGGAAGATGGGGCGGGGCGATCACTGCGGCAAAGTTCTTAGAAAACTTCGTCGGCGATGTTCCTTGGGTCCACATCGATATCGCGGGCCCGGCTTTCGCTGACAGCCCCAAACCGCATCGCGACGCGGGTGCGACCGGTGTGATGGTTCGCACATTGGTTCGCTGGATCGAAAATCAAGCCGAATCGACGGCATGATGGCGGACTAAGCTTTCGCCGATCCCGGCCAAAACTTTTTCCACTTGCTTTCGCTCGCCTTGCTCGCTTCAGCGCCGTCCTGGGACGATTCTTGCCCTTGAAGTTTTGCCGCCAAATCACGCAGCGCCTGCGTGATCGCGGCCTTGGGAGCCTGGTTGATCAACGGTACGCCGTTGTTGCGAACTTCGACCATTGTGCGGTAGTCGTTCGGAAGCAACGCGTAGATATCACGTCCGAGCGTTTCCTTTGCCTTCTTTAAACTGATTTGACCGGATTCCAGTCCGGCGCGGTTGACGACAATTTCGACCTTGCTTTGCAGACCTTCAACCTCTTCAAAGCTCATCATCAGTCGAACGACGTTTCTCAAGCACGGCAAGTCCAACTGAGTGATCAGCAAGACTCGCGAAGCAGCTTCGATTGCCGCCATGTCCACCGAACTGTAAGTCTTTGAAAGATCGATCACCAGGTGGGTAAACGAAGCCTTTAGCAATCCAATGACCTTACGCAGACTTTCATCGGTGATGCCGGCGGTATCATGCAGTTCGACCGGACGCGGCAGCAGGTACAGACCACTGCTGTGTTTTGTCAGCGATTGTTTCAGCAATTGAATGTCAAGCCTTGAGACATTCTGGACGACGTCCGCGAGCGTGTAATCGGGAATCGCATCCAAAAACACATCGGCATCACCTAGAGCAAGGTCCAGGTCAAGCAAGGCAACACTGTTGCGATTGTCCGACGCGAAAATACAGCCCAGGTTGACTGCTGTGCTGGTGGTACCGACGCCGCCGGTTGCCCCGGCGATCGCGATCACTTCACATCCGCGCGACGCCCCATCACTGGAACCAAACTTTTGCTGGCTGACACGGTTGAGTGCGGCCGACAGGTCATCGCGCGACATCGGCAGCGTCAAAAATTCTCTCGCACCGGCTCGGATCGTCTGAAGAATCAGGTGCCCGTCGGTGCTTTCACTGGCCGCCAAAATCACGGTGTCAGGAGCGTCAGACGCTAATCGTTCAACCAGCCGAATGGCTTTATCATTGTCGCTATCCAGAGAAACCACACCCACGTCGGGCGCGGTTTGATCGATCACGTCCGGAAAGAACTCGTATCTCGAGCAATCGGCTTCGAGCCACACCGTGTCCATGCTCAAGAGCATGGATTTCAGTGATTCACGAGTGTCATCATTGGGATCAACCAATGCGATTCGTAGCACGTTTGTCATTGCAGATTCATCCGGTCGCTCAAGTCGATTCCTTTATCACCCCAATAGCGGCGCTCACGTGAACGCCGCATGCCTAACGTCTTCGGTTGAGGTGACCGAAGACGTACGAACCCTAGATCCCTAGAAACCTTCCGGAGTGCTGATGATCACTCCGTCGCCGACGACCGTTGGTTCGCTGCCTGGAACGATCGCTCCGTTTGGCAATCCCGCTCCGGGATTCATCAAGCTGCCGTGAGTCATCATGGCACCCTGTTGCATCACATTGTTGTGAATGATTGATGCGTCGCCGCCACGATCCGGTCCGCTCTCCATCGAACAGCCATCGCCACCGAGCAGGTTGGGAACTTCAATGTGGCCGTTGAAGTAAAGGTCATGATCGTTAGGCGACATGCTGTTCAATCCCGGACCGCCACGAGGAACCTGGAACGGGTCCATCGCATCAACCAATTCCGGAGTGACACTGATCAACAATTCGATATCGTTGCGTCGTTCGCGGACGCTGCGGAAGAACACGCCCAAAACCGGCAACTCACCCAGCAGCGGTGTCGCCCGTGTGGTCGACTCGGTGCGGCTTTGTAACAAACCAGCAATCGCGAACGTTTGACCGGCTTGAAGTTCAACCGCGGTTTCGACATATCGTTGGCTGAACGCTGTCACATTCGTGGTACCGACGATGATCGATCGGGCCGCATCGGGCTCTTTGACCTCAGGCCGTACTTCCAGACGAATCCGTCCGGGACCGACGACGAAGGGCAAGAAGTCGACTGACGTGCCGTATTCTTCGTACCGGACCGTGATGTTGCCGTTGCCCGAGGGAACGATGTATGGAACGCTACCACCGACGGTGAAACGAGCCGGTCGACCGTGTGTCGCCACAACAGTGGGCTCGGCCAAGTACTTGACCAGTTCCTGCTGACGCAGTGCCGAGATCAGGGCGTTGAACTCATCACCTTGGAACACGTTTGTTGCGGTGGCGTTGGAGATTCCAGACGGAACGCTCGTGATCGACCGCGTTGTTCCGGTCCATGACCAATCGATTCCCAGTTCACGAAGTTTCGTTCGAGAAACTTCCATAATACGGGTGTGCAGCAGTACTTGTTGAACGCCCACCACGCGAATGTTGTTGACAACGGTGGGATAATATTGCTCGACGATCGCGATCGCGCGGTCGACGTCATCCACACTGGTGACGTAACCCGAGACAATCGCCGATGCGTTG
>JAGQPO010000125.1 GCA_020426665.1 Planctomycetales bacterium | reverse complement strand
AAGTTCGACCAGCTTTAAACTCATCAGACGATTGTCGACGTGTCGGAACGCGATGCCCGAGAATTCGATCATGTCGATTTCGATTCGCGATGTTGTCAGACCATCCAACAAGGAATCGACCAGCAACTCCGGTTCGTGATTCAGAGCCGCGGCACCGTAGACAAGATTTACACCGACGATGCCCAGTGCCTCTTGCTGCAACGCCGCTTCGTTGTCCAGCATTCGGACGTGAATGATGATTTGGCTATCCTCGTCACGCGGGTGGGCCTGGAATTTGATTCCCATCCACCCGTGGCATTCATTGGTTCCCTTGAAATTCCTGGCCGACACGGTATCGGCAAAGGCAAAAAATGCCGTCGTGTCGCCTCGAGTTTCCCGTAATCGATCTAAGTTCAAGGCATGCTCATAATCCAACATCGCTTGCAACCGCTCGCGGCACACATAGCGAGATGCCCGCCCGTAAATCGCATCACTGACTTTCATGTCATAGGCGGACATGCTTTTGGCGATCGTTCCCGCCGCGGCACCGACACGAAAAAACCAACGGACGACCTCCTGCCCCGCACCGATCTCGGCAAAGGTCCCGTAACGGCGATCATCCAAGTTGACATCGAGCGCTTTTTGACGCGTGCTCGGTCGTTCAAATGTCGGCTTGAGCGGATAGGAGCTTGGCATGAAATCTTCTGTCAGGCGGTTTCGGACGAGGTTGTTTCGAGGGCCATATCTTATCCGATTTGATAGACGCTACCGGAATCAATCAAAACGTTGGCGATCCAAACTCCTTTAATGCAGATTTAGGGCCGGATGTAACGTCGTGTTGCGTCGATCAGCGCGACTTCTTTATCGCGGTCACCAACGCGGGGCGGGGCCGATTGGTATGCTGGGTCCCATTAGACGTGTGGGTGATTAAACGCGATCACATCATCGCAACCCAAACGATGTGACCTTTGGACCGAAAACTCCCGATGAACCGAGCCTTACTGCTGATCGATTTGCAGAATGATTTTTTACCGGGCGGCGCGCTTGCCGTACCCGATGGTGATGCCGTCATCGAAGTCGCGAACCAGAAGATTCAGCATGCCCAACACGTCGTTGCAACACAGGATTGGCACCCGCCCGGTCACGGCAGCTTTGCCAGTTCACACGACGGGATCGAAATCGGAGACGTGTTTCAACTTTCCGGTCGTGACCAGGTTGCCTGGCCGGATCATTGCGTTCAGGGGACCTTTGGCGCCGAATTCTCTAACGAACTTCATGTCGATGAAATTGATCATGTGGTTTGCAAAGGCACCGACCCGACGGTCGACAGCTACAGCGGGTTTTTCGACAACGACGGCCAAAACCCAACCGGATTGGATGCTTACTTGAAGGCGATGGGAATCACAAAGCTGGAGATTATGGGTTTGGCGACAGACTACTGTGTGATGTTTACGGTTCTTGACGCACTTCAACTCGGCTATGAAGTCGAAGTCGATCTGGCCGGATGTCGCGGCGTCAACCTGAACGAAGGAGACGTCGATCGAGCCATCGCAACCATGCGCACCGCCGGAGCATTGGTCACGTAAAAGCCGATCCGCGCGGTTGTTCTGGGCCGTTGCACGATTCCTAAACCGTCAAAAACTCCAGGATCCGGTCGGCAAGCCGGTTTTCGCATGCATCGTCAAACGCGACGAACATCGGGAAAGAGTTGATTTCCAAGAAAACGGGGGCTTCAAATCCGTTGCGACATCGAAAGTCCAACGCACAGTAGTCGAAACCGATTTGCGAGACCAATTCATGGATCGATCGAGTGATTTCGCCGGGGACATCGATGGCATGGACGGAGACGTTGTCATCGGAGCGATAGTCGATTTCGGTCGTTCGCAGATGGAACGCAAATAAATCGCCTGCGATCGAAAAGACTCGTATGTTTTCGCCGTCCAACTTTTCCTGGACAAATTGCGGTGACATCGGACCCAGCCGTGACGGATCCGCGATCACGTCACTGACGACAAAAGCGTGATCGCCACCGGCGAGAGGTTTGATGATTTTGGATTCGGGATTCGGCACGTTTTCAAGTGGCGTCACGTCTCCCAGCACAACGGTTTCAGGAATTTCAAAACCGCAGTTCCTCGCCCGAGTCAAGTTGCGAGACTTGTTGTTGGCGTCGCCGGCGGTGCGTCGGTTCAGCAAACGGATCTCCGGCCAGGCAAGCGCGAATGATTCCGCCATCTCGTGCGCCGCATGGTTCCCGGTGGCGTCACCGCCGAAAACGTTGTAGCGCAGAAACATCGCCGCGGGCTGGTAGACGGCATCGCCAAGGTCAAGCTTTGCCGCGTCGAAGTCCCACGCAATCTGTCGCGCCGTCGGTTGGTCGGTGTCCCAAAACACGTAATCGATGTCGCGAAGATGTGCCTGGTCGACGACGCGTCGGGTATTCGGGTCGGACTCACCTCCGACGATCAATAGGTCTATGATTTGATCGGACATCGTGATGCTTTACCAGCGTCGAAAGTTCTTCCACGGCGTCGGAATACGATCGAGTAACTTGGAGGGAACTTTCAACTGGGGCGTTGACGGCATGCCTTCTTCACCGGTGGATCGTGTGGTGTAGCTCGGTTTGCCGCTGCTCTCCTCACCGACGGCCATGGTTGTCGGGTTTGGCGAGGGCGATGGCGTTGGCACCGGAGTGATGCCGCCGCCGGATTCTTCACCGATCGCTCTGGTTGTGATTGTCGATTCCTCACCGACACGATTGGTGGTCGGTTGCGGAATCGGTTGCGGAATCGGTTGGCCTTCTTCGCCAACGGCCAAAGTGGTCGGACCAGGTGTAGGTGTGGGACCAGGAGTGGGTTGGGGATTCGGGCAATAGGGCTGTTCTTCACCGACGGCATAGGTGGTGATGGTCGGATTGCCTTCTTCGCCGACAGCCATCGTGGTTGGCTTGACTTGGCTTTCTTCACCGACGGCAAGGGTCGTCGAACGCGAATTCTCTTCACCCATCGCGTACTTCAGGGATGTCGGCGGACGATTTGATTCTTCGCCGACGGCCATTGTCGTCGCGGGCGGCTGTGGGGTTCCACTCGGCGGTGTGTAGGTCGGCGGATTGGGCGAAGGACGACTTGTCGCCGGCGGATTGCCTTCCTCGCCAAGCGCGAAGGTTGTGATGCGAGTGTTGCCACCGGTTTGCGCTTGCGCGGTCGTTTCGTCCAGCAGTTTGTAGGCAACCGCGGATGAGACACCTAATCGTACGATTCGGCGGAGGAAATCGCGGCGTCCGACATCTCCGCGAAGGGCTTCTTGCACAACGTCGTCAACGGTTTCGCGGGGTTGGGAATCTGAATGTGTCATGGCTGTTTTCTTTGATTGGTAGTGGTCGCCGCCGTTGCCTGGCGGTTAAACATAGCTGACGATGAAACCTCGCACCGAATTTCGATGCGAGGGGGCGGAGTTTGTTTGTCGCGGTTTGTTTGTCGCGGATCGATCTCACCAGCCGCGTTGAATCGTGCGGGTGCGGAACGTCGTCATCCGTGGAGTCGAGTTTTGATAGACGGTAGCAGTTGTTCCGCTGCGGTATCCACCTGAGTTGTACGCCGGTTGCGTGTAGACGGGAGTGGATGGTTGGTAGGGCTGGTAGGTGTTTTGACGATTGTCGATCGCTTCGCTGGACGAGCTTCCGTAGGTGCCCCAGGTTCGGGTGTCGGCATTGGATCGTGCATCGGCCCAGTTTCCGTTTGCGACCGCGTTGCTGTTGCTGCGGGCATAGCCGCCGATGGTTCGGGCGTAAGCGTCACTGTGCGATCGGGCGCCCCAGCCGTTGGCCGACGAATTGCCGTTGCTGATCGCAACGCCGCCGTGTGAAACCGCTCGGCTGTTTCCTGACGCGAATCCGCCGTTGACTCCGCTGCCGGTCATGGTCGACCGAGCGTATCCGCCGCCGCTGGCGACGGCCGAGGAATTCAGTCGAGTGTTTCCATATCCGCGGGCCGAGGAGACGGCCGTGCCGCCGGTCGAATAGCTGGACGCGGTGACTTGTGCGTCGGCGTTGTTGGTGAACACAGCAGCGGTCAAAACAGCAGCGACGGCGAAGGTGGTGGTGAAGCGTTTCATGGCAGGGTTCCTTGTTTCGATTTCGTTGGTTTCAAGAAGCGGTCGTTTGTTGCGGCCGTTGTTGTCGGCCTTCACGAGTAACCTGCGGCGAGACTCGGAAAACCCCTGAACGGTTTTTGAAAAGTTTTTTTGCGGGGTCCGTCAGGCAAAAAAAGATCGGTCGGATCCGTCTGATTTGACGAATCCGACCGATCCAAGGAACGTCGGACAGGGCGCTAAGTCGCTACGTTCGTGAATTCACCTTGCCTGACGCAGTGCAGCGCGGACTTCGCGTTTCGCCGCCTCGGAGTGGGGGCTGGTTTCCAATTGCTGGTCGATTTCCGCTGCGGTTCCGCGCAATCGAATCGTTCCCTCGGCGAGTCCGGGCAGCGACATCTCCAGCGAGATCTGGTCGCCGGCTCGGCTGATCGAAACGGCGCGATTTCCGGAGCTTGAACTGCTGGCCGAGCTGGTCACCGATCGGCCGTGACTTTGGAAACGATTGTTTTCAAATCCGACCGGCGGTCCATTGAACATCGGGGCATTCATCATCGGACCAGGAGCGGCAAAGTCGTCGAATCGGTCATAAAACTCGTGCCGAGGAATGCCCGCGTGCAGAACTTGGATTTGACCGCGGCGGATGACAACCATCGGAACAGCCGCATCGGGCGTGGCCATTGAGACGCCCGCGACAACTCTGTGGCCGCCCGCTTCGATGAGCACGTCGCCGGATCGAAGCCCCGCTTTTTCCGCGGCCGATCCACTCGCCACGGATTCAACCAGCACGCCGAGATCGGGACCGAGGGTCGGCAAATGAAGCCGCAGAATTGGTGGAACCGGTTTGATCATCAGTTCCGGCTGGACATCCGCGACCACCGGAGGCGAATCGGCGTCAGTGGGCGATGGTTCCGTTATCGGTGGTTGGGCGAGAACCGCAGCGGAAAGGAAGAAGAACGTAGCGGCGGAGCCGCTCAGGAATCGAGAGATCATGGGATGGTTTCCCTGTGTTTATGGTGTCGGATCGAATCGAGTGGGGAAATACAGCAGCGGTGAAAAAGCGAAAAAACCTCTGGCGCCGGGCGGGCGTCAGAGGCGAGGGTTTTGCGAAGATTCGATTCAGCGGCCGAAGACTCGTACGCCGCGATTTTGGAACACGCGTACCGGCGTCGTGCTGGTTACGTAGGGTGACGGTTGGCTGTAAGTCGGCTGACCGTAGCTGGGTTGTCCCTGGTAAACCTGTCCGCCCCACTGTTGGGTATGGCTCTTTGAGTACGCTTTCGTGTTTTGGCCATATCCGGTTGATTGGCTGCCGCCGTAGACTTGGCCGTTGTAGGTACCGGTTTGGCCGCCGGAGATGACGCGTCGGTTGTCGCCTTGAGTGACCACACCACCGTGGCTGAGGTGGGTTCCGTTGCGACCGATGTTCAGCTGGACATTGTGTGCGGCTCCGGCGTTTCCGCCCCCGATGCCGATCGAATTGCTGATGGCGATGCCGTTGGGTCCGGCTCCCAGGGCAAATCCGTGACCGAAATCGACTCCGTTGTTCGAACTGCTGCGTGTTTTTGCGATTTGCAACATGCCGTCGGCACTCGCTCCGGCTCCGGCTTGTCCGCGGCCGATATTGACCCAGGATCCGGCCCCTTGGGCCGATGCGTTGTCGGCCGAGCAAGCCAAAACGGTGGTAAACAGGGCGGCGGCGACGGTGGTGATGATGGTTTGACGTTTCATTGATCTTTGGGGGTTTTTCTGGGCATTGGGTTGGTTTCGTTTCCCTTACACCAACACCTGCGAGAGTCCCTGAAAAACCCCTGAAACAAAAATCAGAAAAACAATTCAGTCTCCTTTTTTTTCCACAGCCGGCCTACCGATCATGGGTTTTCGACGACGCTGTCACAGGTCAGGTCATCGATCCAGATGGTTCCGCTGCCGCCGGCGACGATCTGCAAATCACACGCAACGATCGTTCCGGGGGTGATCGGCGTGCCGTCCCGGTCGTCGGATACCCGCAGGTTCGCCGTCACCCGTCGCCAGGGATAGGTTCCAGAATCGAATTCAATCAAGGTGCGACCGTCCGGACCGTCGATCCGCATTGCACCTTCCGAGACCGATTCTGCTATGACCCAACACGCGAATTGGTACCGTTGTCCGGCGACAATCGAGAACTGCTGACCGGTGCGTCCAAAGGACTCGTCGTTCGGTCGCGCCGGCGAATCTCGTCGGACGGAGTTGATCCGCAGTGACATTTTCCCGCTGTGCGATTGTTCGCTGGTAACCGCCGCAGAAGAATCAAAACCGGGTGTTGTTTCCCACTGGGCACCCGAGGGGCCGTTCCAATAACGCATCGATCCGAGTTCAAAGGATCCGTTCAGGATGGATGCCTGGGTCGCCGTATTGCGATTCTCTTTGGGCATCGCTTCTGTTTTTGTGGCCCGAGGAAGCAGCGCGATCGATTTAATGAACTCCGTGATCTGTTCGCGTTGTCGATCGTCAATCTTTGCGGACTGCTTGGGATCATTCAGCGCGACGGCGATGGGCCGGACTGCGGAAAGCAGGTCACATGCCGGTTCGGCATCGATGGCGTGCAACACGGCTTCTTTGGCAGTGACCAAATCGCCCGACAACGCGGCGTTGCGGCAACGTCCCAGCGCGGCGGCAGCTTTGTTTTCGCCGCTCAGTGCCAACGATTCAGCGTCGTGAAATAATTTGGCGGCCTCGGCAAACTGACCACCACTTTCCAAACAGTTTGCCAAACCGAATGCGGCCATTGGGTGATGGCGATCGGAATCATACACCGCTTGAAAATCCAACTTTGCCGTCGCATAGGACCGCCGTCCCAACAAGATGATGCCGCGCATTGCCCGTGCATTCAGATCATTGGGTTGTTCCTCAAGTGCCGACGCGATCGCGCCGGTCGCTTCATCATGACGTGTCTGATTCAGACGCACGCCGGCGAGGGCAACCAGGGCCGAACCCCGATCAAACGCCTGTTCCGATGCCGGGCGACGGAGAAGTTCTTCCAGCCAACCGCCGATTTCCGCGCGGCCGCGAATGTCGTCGACTCCGACAAACGTGGTGTCGGCGATTTCGCCAAGCGGATACGTATCGATCGCCGTTTTGATCCATCGCCGCGTCGCGCGATCGATCTGGCCAAGGTCGGCGTAGGTCTGGCCGGTCTGCCATCCGACCCACGGATGTTCATCGTAAAACTGCAGCGCCCGCTGGGCATCATCCAGACTCCATTTCAATCGCTCCGAAACACGCTGTTTGCGATCATCGTCGCTGTAGCGATCGTCTTGCGAAAGAAGCTCGGCTTGCACGCGATAGATGCTCGATCGATCGGCGTACGCGAAGCATCGATCCGGCAGCAATGTGATGCACTGGCCAAAGGCCCGCAGTGACGGATCCAAGTCTTCCCAACGCAAATCAACCTTGCGTTTTGCGATCATGTACTCGACTTGTCCGAGTGCCAATTGTGCGCCGTAGTGATTGGGTTGCAGCGTTGCCGCGCGGCCAAACAATTCCCTGGCGGTTAACAAAGAATCGTCGCCGTGATAACCGCGAAAGACCATTTCGAAACTGGGGTCGATCGCGGCGATCATGCTGAGGACTGCCAGAGAATGTGCGTCGGCGGCGTTGCGTGTCGGCCCCAGATCGTTTCCCTGCAATCGGGTCCCCATTCCCAACCGCATTTTTGCAATCGAGCGATAAAGTCGAGTCGATTCGGCGAGCCGAAATCGATCGATACGGTCGCTGACAACCAAAGCCGCTTCGGCTTCGGCTTTCCCGGCGTTGGTCGTTAACAACCGTCCGGCGGCCCGCAACAGCGCACTGCCACCGACACGACCTTCGCCGGTCAATCGGACTCCGATCGTTTTGACAAGCATCGCATCCATCAGCATCAATTGCTGATAGACATCCCAACGCAACGTGTCGACTTGTTGCGGTGAAAGGTCTTGATCGGGAAGCCCCGCCCACCAATCGGCGCGGTCCCAGATGCCAAGGCTCTTGAGCGCCGACGTACACGCCATCAACGCCTTGGTATCGCGACTGAGCGTGTTCTGTTGATCAACCACATCGGCCAGTTGATAGAAACGGACCAACGCACCAAGCCGTTCGGTTTTTTGACGGATACGTTCTGACTGCTCGGCCAGCGTTGCTTCGGACTCAATTCCCGGCAAGGCGTTTCGAAGCACATCGTAGGCGGACGAAAATCGATTCCGATGGATTTCGGTTTCAGCCAACTCTTCGGCTGCCGTCGTCGCGAGTGCCAACTCGGCAACGCGCTGTCGGTCCTTGATCTCCAATTCCAATTCTTTTGAACGCCGTTCTTGATCGGCTTGAAACTCACGCACCTTTGCGAAGTTCCACAGGATGGATCCCAGCACACCACCGATGGCCAACAGCAGTGTCGATGCGGCGATGGCACTGGTTGCGGCACGGTGACGACGCATCCACCGGTTCAACCGCACGTGGTTGCTGTCGCGGTGCGCCGAAACCGATTGATCTGCCATCCAGCGATTGACGTCATCGGCGATTTCGATCGGATCGGCGTAGCGATCCTGTGGGGATGTCGCCATCGCCTTTAAACAGATCGACTCCAGCGGAGGCGCCACATCGGCGACGACATCGCGAGGACGATCGAGTTGCCCCTGACCGATGCGGTCGAGCAACTGACTGATCGAATCGGCTTGATGTGGCGGGCGGCCGGTCAGGATCTGATAGAGCGTTGCCCCGAGCAGATAAACGTCGGTTCGCGTTCCGATGGAGTCGAGTTTTCCTTTGGCTTGCTCAGGGCTCATGTACTGGGGCGTTCCAACCGTTCCTCCAACTTGTGTCGGCGTCGATCCGCTGCCTTCGCCAAGGGCGCGCGCCAGATCGGCGGTCATCGACGCTTCGGCGGGTTCGTCCAACAGTTTCTCCAACCCCCAATCGACGACCAGCGTTTCGC
>JAGQPO010000124.1 GCA_020426665.1 Planctomycetales bacterium | reverse complement strand
CGGGCGACGTGCAAATCATTTCCCTCTCTGGAAACACCAGCGCCGACTCGATCCAAAACGCCTTGAAAGTTTTCGGCGCCGGCGGCAAATCACAGCCCGCACCGTCGGGGCAACCTGGCGGACCAACGACGCCGGAGGATCGCCCCGGAGGTCGACTCGGCGGTCGCCCTTGATGATCCACCGAAAACCGGAACGCCTTCATCATTGATTGCCACATCTGCAATTGTTTGCACATGCCGCTGTGATCAAAGCGGCGAACTGCCGGTGATTCACTCGTCTGACGACACAAGTGGGAGTCACAGATCGCGCCAGGTGGTGTACGCTGAGGGACTGGACGTGACATTCTGCGCGCCTCCCAGCAGCCCTTCATCCGACATCAACGCACGACGCGGTCCCATCGATGCTCGCTGACTTGACCGAACGACTCGCCAGATTCATCACCAACCGATGGTTGTTCATCTTGGTGTGCTGGCTGGTCGTGACGGCGTTTTTCTTTGCGACCGCGCCGAATTGGAAAAACATCGCCTATGACGGCGACTTCGAATATCTGCCGGATCGAATGAACACTGTGGCTGCCGCCGGGGTACTGAACAGTGCCTTCCCCGGCGATCGCGCACGCAGCCAAATTGTGATCATCCTCGGACGCGACCACACGGCCCTGAGTGACGACGACTTGATGGTCGGCGACGACCTGCTTCGCCGACTGCACCATCGCCTGGCCGAAGTCTGCTGGCAACGGGCGATCAACCTGGGTTACCAGGGAGGCTCCATCGACGAAGCCCCCGAGCCGTCGCGTCAATGGATCAAACGTACGCTGGAGTCACTCGATCAATCGATCACCGTTGACTCGCGGTTCTACGAACGATTTGCCGATTCGGTCCCGGACCTCGCGCCCACGCTGACCGAGCCCCGAATGGCGATCGCCTACTATGATCGCGCGAAACTACTTGACCAGCTGGGTGACGAAGATCGCAAAGGGGACGATGACTTCCAAGACGCAACCATCTTGGTCCCGGAAATCGAATCGCTTGCGACGCCGATCGGTGAACGAAACTTGTCGGCATGGAATTCGATGCTGGACTTGCTTTCGTGGGACGACTCGGTCTTGGGAAAACGATTGACCAAATCGTCGGCGCGGCTGGCCGTGATGCAGCTTAGCAGTGAACTTGCCGCAACCGGCAACATTGAAACCGTCGAAGCCGTCGGCGCGCTCCTGGATCGGGTCCGACAGTACAGCCAATCAAAGATCACCGAACCCGAGAATGCGAACGGCCCCCTTCAATTGGAAATGACCGGATCGGCGGCGATCGGTGGCGAAACATTGATCGCGGCGCGCGACGCGATCCGATACACCGAATCGATCACCATCATCATGATCCTGCTGATTTTGATCATGGTCTATCGCGCACCGCTGCTGGTTGCCGTACCGATGATTTCGATCCTTGTTGCCGTCGTCGTTTCCACATCAATGGTCGCGACGCTGACCGATTGGTCGATTCGCGAAGTGATTCCCGGTTTGGACATGCGAGTCTTTACAACCAGCCGAATCTTTATCGTCGTGATTTTGTTCGGCGCCGGCACCGACTACTGTCTGTTCCTGATCTCTCGCCTGCGCGAAGAAGCGGCGCGATCTCAATGGCCGGAAGCATGCCGCAATGCTCTCACCGGCGTCACGTCGGCACTTATGGGAAGTGCGTTGACGACCGTGTTCGGGTTGGCAACGTTATGGTTTGCGGAGTTTGGGAAATACCATTACACCGGACCGATCATCGCGATCTGCCTGCTGGTCGGATTGCTCGTCTGCTTAACGCTGGCCCCGGCGCTATTGCGAGGTCTGGGACCAAAAGTTTTCTGGCCAAACATTGTCCAGCCGGGACCTGAATCCGCTCCATCGCTACTGTCATTGCCGCCAGCGGACGGTTCCAAATCATCACGGGGACGAAGCGGAATCTGGGAATGGATCGCGATCACTCTGACCCGCCGACCGATGAACGCCTTTTTGATGGGAATCGTCTTCCTGGCGATACCCGGTTGGTACGGCTGGAAGAACGAAGACTCGGTCACGTACAACCTGAGCAGTCAATTGGACACGGACGCGGGCAGTCGCCGAGGATTTCGTTTATTGGCCGAGCATTTTAAGGTCGGAGAGATCAATCCCGTCACGATCCTGATGGTGCGTGATCAAAATGAACCGCGCGAATTGCTGCGCGACCAAATCAAATCGCTGTCGGATCTTTTATACACCCAACCCGGCGTGACAGCGGTTCGAACGTCCAACGACCCGCTCGGCGACTTCCCGCCCGATCGCGAGATGAGCTTATTAAGCGGGGACGCCTGGCGCCGCCGGGCACTTCAACAACATCGCGTTGCGCAAAACTATTTCTTTTCGCACAATACGGAATTCCAAGACCGCTTGGCGCGCTTGGATGTGATCATTGACGGCGACCCCTTTTCGCTGGACACGCAAAAGCTTGTCTCGAACATACGCACGACACTTGTCAATTTGTCCAACGATCCGAATTCCGACTGGAGCAAGTCCGCAGTCTACTTGGCCGGAACAACGCCATCGATCATTGATCTACGCAGCGTGACGATCGCGGACAACCAGCGGATCAAAATCGCAGTCGTCCTGGCCGTCTTTCTGGTCCTGGTCGCGGTGATTCGCCGATTCGGACTGTGTTTGTATTTGATTGTCACGGTGTTGCTCAGCTACTATGCGACGCTCGGATTGACCGTCCTGTTTTTCCGCTACGCCTACGGGGCGGAATATGTCGGCCTGGATTGGAAACTCCCCCTGTTCCTGTTTGTCATCCTGGTTGCCGTCGGACAAGACTACAACGTTTATCTTGTGACTCGTATCGTCGAGGAGCAACGCCACAGCGGGTGGCTCGCGGCACTTCGCCACGCCGTCTCGCGAACCGGCGGAATCATCACCGCATGCGGCATGGTGATGGCGGCAACATTCTTTAGCATGACTTCTTCGGCGTGGCTGCCAGCGCTGACGCATGTCTTCGGCATCGAGTCAGACGCATCAATGGGTCTGCGAGGGATTATCGAACTCGGGTTTGCTCTCGGTCTGGGTGTGTTGATCGACACCTTTTACGTCCGCACCATCCTGGTCCCCAGCTTCGTCGCGCTGATGGGAAAATGGAAACCCAAACATCGCCCATCCACCTAAACTCAAAAAGGGGAAGGGGGTAATTAAAAAAGGGGAAGGGGGTAGTTTTCGCGTGATTGGCCGAAACGACCCCCTTCCCCTTTTTTGGTTTGATGTTGGAGAGGCCTGAAGGCAGGCTCTGAAGACTATTCCTGGGGCTCTGTCATCTTCCAGGGATCGAGTGCTTCGGTGAGCACGTCTTCGGGAAGGATTTTCTTTTCCAGGCACAGTTCACGAATGGTTTGTCCGCTTGCGAAGGCTTCTTTTGCAAGTTTTGCCGCGTGTTCGTATCCGATCAATGGATTTAAACTGGTGCACATTGACAAGCTTTGCTCGACCGAATTGTTACAAGACTCGACGTTCGCTTCCATCTGGTCAACACAGAATTCAACGAATGCGTTTGCCCCGCCGGTGAGCAGCATGATGGATTCGAGAACCGTGTGGGCCATCACGGGCATCATGATGTTCAGTTGAAAGTTTCCTCCGGCGGCACCGCTGATGGTCATCGTGCCATCGTTACCGATCACACGTGCGCACAACTGCATCATTGATTCGCACATCACGGGATTGACTTTGCCCGGCATGATCGAGCTGCCGGGTTGTCGCGACGGCAATTGGACTTCGTAAAATCCACAACGCGGACCGCTTCCGAGCCACCGAATGTTATTGGACAGATTGAATAATGTTTGTGCGATGCATTTGAGTTCGCCGTGCGATTGAACCAGTGCGTCGCGCTGCGCGTTGGCTTCGAAATGGTTGACGGCGTCGACGAATTGGATGCCGGTTCGCGTCTTGAGTGCTGCGGCAACGCGGGCACCAAATTCGGGATGCGTGTTGATTCCGCTGCCGACTGCGGTTCCACCGACCGGCAATTCGAGCACGGCGTCGCGTGCAATTTCCGCGCGGGCGATGGACAATTCGACTTGACGAGCAAAGCCACCGAATTCTTGTCCCAGTCGCAGTGGTGTGGCGTCCATCAGGTGGGTCCGCCCGATCTTCATCACTTTATCCCACTGTTTGGCCTTGGCGGCCAGGGACGCGTGCAAGGATTTCAGTGCGGGGAGCAGAGCCGTCTGGATTTGCACCGCAGTCGCGACATGAATCGCGGTCGGAAACGTGTCGTTGGTACTCTGCCCCATATTGACGTGGTCGTTGGGGTGGATCGGCTTTACGAGCGCCATCCGATCGCCGCCTGCGATTTCGATCGCACGATTGCTGATCACTTCGTTGACGTTCATGTTGCTGCTGGTGCCGCTTCCGGTTTGAAACACGTCGATCGGAAATTCGTCGGCGAGTTTGCCATCGATCAATTCTTCGGCAGCGGCCAGCATCGCTTCGACCTGCGAATCGCTGAGAGGATTCTTTCCGCTGCCTGTCAATTTACCGAGATCGCGATTGGCGATTCCGCATGCGTGTTTGACCATACCCATGGCCCGAATCATCGTACCGGGTAATCGCCACCCGCTGATCGGGAAATTGTCAACGGCGCGTTGTGTTTGGGCACCATAGTAGGCTTCGGCGGGGACATGAACGTCACCCATCGAGTCGTGTTCAATACGAGTTTCGGACATGGCAAATGTGGATCCAGTGGAGGGCAAAACTGACGTACTGGAGTGTATCGCGTTGTCGCGGACTTGAAAATCAGAGCAATTCGGGGGCGAGACGGCCCCGAGGATCGTGCGACGGTTACAGCATGGCTCGCGCGATGTTGATGTAGATCACGATGCCCATGATGTCGACGATTCCGGCCACAAATGGATTGCTCATCATTGCCGGGTCGAGACCCAGTTGTTGGAAGATCAGCGGCAGCAATGCTCCGAAGAAGCAGCCGACGATGATGACGGCCATCAATGTCGATGGAATCACAAGTGCCGCAAACGGCGTCGGCGCCAAGAAGATTGCGACGCCGTATCCGATCACCGAGAGAAAGCTGCCCAGAACGAGCGAAACCACGATTTCGCGCCGTATCACCGTCCGCCAATCCGAGACTTCCAATTGGCCACTGGTCAGTGCCGTGATCACCAAAGTGGCGGATTGGCTGCCGGAGTTTCCGCCGGCGCTGATGATCAACGGGATGAACGAGACCAGCCAGATATAGGCACTTAATTCCGTGTGATAATGTTCCAATGCGAACGCCGTTAGCAAGGCCGCAAAGAACAGAATGATCAACCAGATCCCGCGTTTCCACGAAAGCGTAAGCAGGCCGATCCGCAGGTAATCTTCCTCCAGCGGTTCGACAGCGGCAATCCGATGGACGTCTTCGGTCAATTCTTCTCGCACGACATCAATCACGTCGTCGTGAGTGATGATGCCCAGCAATTGACGCCCTGAATCGACGACGGGTATGGCCAGTAAATTGAAACGTTCAACTTTCTCGGCAACCGACTCCTGGTCCTCGTCGACTTCGGCAACCACGACGTCCGTTTCCATCATCTCGCCGAGCGTTCGTTCGGGGTGGCTGAGTGATGAAACGAGTTGGCGAGTCGAGACGATTCCACGCAATAAACTATCGTCGTCAACGACATACAGGTAGTAAATCGTCTCCAGCTCGTTGGACTGTTTGCCGAGTTCGCCGAGGGCTGCGGCAACCGTCAGCGACTCACTTAGCATCGCGACTTCGGACGTCATCAACGCGCCGGCAGTGCCCTGTTCGTAGGAGCGCAAACGTTGG
Organism: Planctomycetales bacterium; assembly: GCA_020426665.1. Taxonomy (GTDB): domain Bacteria; phylum Planctomycetota; class Planctomycetia; order Pirellulales; family Pirellulaceae; genus Stieleria. The sequence continues at coordinate 5,608 of JAGQPO010000124.1, read as the reverse complement.
ATGTCGCGACGGTCGGCAACAGGCAGTAATGGCAAAATCGCCTGAACACGATCAGGCGTCAATTCTTGAATCAAATCGACGCGATCATCCGACGGGATTTTGTCGACGAGTTCGGCGACTTCTTTGGGATTTTGCGTCTGTAACAGTTCAACCTGACGCTGTTCGTCAAAGTAGCCGAAGATCTCGGCGCGGCGATCCGGCTCGGCGTATTGGAGTACAGTCCACAGGTCCCCATCCTCCAACCCTTCCATGAATTCCGCGGTCCGGCCTGCGTTGAGGGCGCTGCAAAACTCCGCCAGCTCGGCCGTGTTGCTTTCGGCCAACATCTCGCGAAGTTCAGGAAGTAAGAGGGTATTAACCATGGCGTCCTCCAACCGGCTTTTTAGAAACTTGGCCGGCTAAACCCGGTGTATCAACGGTTGGCTTTGACGCAGCAAAAGGTGCAATCGGACTTTCGCCCGGTGACCGGTTCGACGCACAACGGTGTGCCGAACGAGTGCTCTGTCCGATTTTGATCCATGGGTTAGTCGTTGATCGCTTTGCGAAACGACGATGTGATCGCCGAGCGATCAACGACTTTCGGACGCACTAGTTGCTGACGCGCTCGCTGTACTCGCCGGTCCTGGTGTCGATTTTGATCACATTCCCGGTCTTGATGAATCCGGGCACGATGAACTCGGCACCCGTCTCGACCATTGCCGGTTTGGTCACGTTGGTCGCGGTATCGCCTTTTGCTCCCGGGGCACACTCGGTGACTTCTAATTCAACCATCGTCGGCGGTTCAACAATGATCGCGTTGCCGTTGTACGTCGTCATCGTGCAAATCATACCGTCCTTCAGATACTTCCAGATATCTCCGGCGATCTTCTCTGGAACCTCGTACTGTTCGAAGGTTTCCTGGTGCATAAACACGTAATCTTCGCCTTGACGATACAGGAACGACACATCGGTCGTTTCGACATCAGCCGACTCCAGCGAATCACCACCTTTGTAGGTTCGATCCAGCGTCGTTCCGCGGATCAGGTTCTTCAGCTTGCACTTGTACATGGCGTTGCCCTTGCCCGGTTTGACGAACAGCATTTCGGACATCAAATAGGGCTCTCCGTCGATCTGGACCTTCAGTCCTTTGCGGAAATCGCTTGTGTTGTAAGTTGCCATCGTTAGATTCGGCTCCGTGATTCTTTCTTCTTCGCGTTCGAGGTGAGACGCTTTTTTCTCCCAACGGGGCGAGAGTTTACCGCTCGCGACCGGTTTTGTCCCGACCAGGTACAAGCTAGTTTTAACGATCTGCCCAGAATTTACGTGCGTCCAGGACCCTCCCCCCCAAATTTTGAATGAGTTGCCGAGTGTGAACGAGCATTCTGTGCCCAGTGATTCCCCGCCGGTGACCTGTGACTCCCCGCCGGTGACCTGTGACTCCCTGCCGGTGGCCTGTGACTCCCCGCCGGCAGCCAGTAGCTCCCTGCGGTCGAACGCCACCCATTCGTCCGGGTGCACGGCGCTTGGCGATCCGGTGTGGGTGTCTGCATCGCGGCCCGAGCCGGTCGATTGGCAAACCGCGATGAAACGTGCGATCCGCTCCCAAAGCCATCTTCGCCGCTTCTTGGGACTGCCAGAATCTCGTGATAGCTCCGCCAACGTCGCCGAGCGATTCCCTACCTTTGTCCCGCTTGAGCTGGCATCAAGGATTCGCCCCGGCGATCCGGGAGACCCAATTCTAAGGCAAGTTCTTGCCACCAGCGACGAACTTGTCGAGCAGCCTGGGTTTATCGATGACCCCGTCGGTGACCTGGATGCGGACGCCGGAGGCGGGGTGCTGCACAAATACGCCGGTCGTGCATTGATCGTCACCCATGGCGCCTGCGCGGTGCATTGCCGCTATTGTTTTCGTCGTGAATTCCCGTATTCCCAAAACAGTTCCCGACTCCAGTATTGGGCGCCGGCTGTTGAATACATTCGATCCGATGCTTCGGTTGACGAGGTTTTGCTAAGCGGTGGCGATCCGCTGACATTGACCGATGGTGCGTTGGATCGACTGGTCGGTCGCATCGAGTCGATTCCCCATGTCCGGCGTTTACGAATCCACACGCGGCTTCCGATTGCGATTCCCCAGCGGATCACTCCGGATCTGGTCGATCGGCTGGCCCGATCCAGGTTGTCCGTGTGGGTCGTGATCCACGCAAATCACGCCAACGAAATCGACGAAAATGTCGGTTCTGCGATCTCGGCACTGAAGCGAGCGGGGATTTCGCTGTTGAATCAAAGTGTTTTGCTGTCCGGTGTGAACGACGACGCAAAGGTTTTGGCAGACCTTTCGACAAAACTGATTAATCTGGGCGTCCAGCCGTACTACCTGCACCAACTGGATCAGGTCCGCGGGGCGAGTCACTTTTGGGTCGATATTGAACGTGGTAAGCAAATTATCGGGGAGCTGCGAGACAGTTTGCCGGGTTACGCGGTACCAAAATACGTGATCGAGCACGCCGGCGAAAAAAGCAAGACGCCGATCGCGTAGAATAAGCAGGTCCTGTTCAAAAACGCGTTCCCGCGATACGGAAGCCGCTTCATCGATGTACGTTTTCGAAAACCCAGTTCTTCAGCGAGAGCTGTTGGTCAATTTGCGCACACGGCGCGCGTTCGTGTTGCTGGCGGTGTACCAGTTGTTGCTCGCCACGGTGGTGGTCGCCGCGTGGCCCTCCGATCAACGATTGGACCTGACTTCGAATCCTCCATCGGCGACCAAATTGGTCAACCTGTTTTTCTTGGGCCAGTACGTGATCGCATCTCTGATGGCGCCCAGCTTTGCGGCGGGGACGATATCGGGCGAAAAAGAGCGCAAGACTTACGAGATGTTGTTGGCCAGTCCGCTTCGGCCAGGCGCGATCGTGTTGGGAAAAGTCGTCGCGTCGTTAACTCATATTGGAATGTTGATCATCGGATCGCTGCCGATCATCGTACTTTGCTTGCCGTTGGGTGGCGTCAGCGTTTACGAGGTTTTAGCGGCCTATCTAGGGCTGATCATTTCCGTGATCCTGTTTGGTGCGATCGGTGTGATGGCCAGCAGCTATTTCCCGCGGACCAGCAGTGCGCTGGTGGTCAGTTATCTTGCGATCTTGCCGTTGGTGATCGGCGCTTGCGTTTTCTGGGCATCGCTCGCGTCGGAAGGTGATTTGCGATTGAAGTTAAGTTTGATCGTTTTCCCTGCCTTCGGGCTTGCCGCGGTGATCTTGATGGGTGCTGCCGCAGCAGGACGAATGCTTTATCCGCCAGATGTCGGTAGCGAAGGCAACGAGGTCATTGACCTTGAAAAAGAAGCTGAAGAGGCGGTCGGACTGGTCATCCAACCGGACCAATTCCCCGATCGCCTTTTTGCACCGCCCAAGAAAGATGAAATGATGGCCGATGGTGCAAACCCGGTCTACGACAAAGAGCTTCACAGCGAGATTTTCAGCCAGGGCACGCTGATGCTTCGGTTGGTGATCCAAATCAGTATCTTGCTGGCGATCCCGATGATGGGCGTGTTCCTGTTTTTTCAGCAACAACACGCGCCGTGGTTCAGCGTCTATGTCATCGTTTTCAACATGTTGGTCGGTCCATCTTTTCTGGCTAGCAGCATCACCAGCGAGCGTGAACGTCAAACGTTGGACCTGTTGCTGACGACACCACTTTCGCCAGGCCAGATTCTGTGGGGAAAGTTTGTTGTGCGTTTCCGCATCACACTGGTTTTGACGTCATTTTTGTTGTGGCCGTTGATCCTTGGCGCGGGGCTGAACACATCGTTTTGGTCCAATGCATTGTCGGTCGTCGGTATGTTTCTGATCGTCGGCGTCGTCTGTCTTGTCAACTGCATCGTTGCGCTGGCTTGTTCGTTGTTCACTCGCAAGTCATCCATCGCATTGTTAACCACGTATGTCGTGTTGTTGTTTCTGTATGTCTTGCCGCCCGCACTTTCGACGCTGGCTCGGACGCTGGAGATGTCGCCGGAAACAATCCAGCAAGCGGATTGGACGGGCGTGGCCAGTCCGTTTTCGGCATTGTTCGCGCTGCCATTGAATCAGGAGGTCGCCCCAGAGAATCCCGAGGTCAACGCCGGCAGGTTGCACATCGTCTTCGGCTATTTTGGGTTTAGCGCGCTGTTGGTTGTGGCAGTAACGGCGGCAATGATGTTGCGGTTGCGCGCCAGACGTGGATTATCCGACGGGTAAGTCCGACACGTCAAAACGCCCACTTTCGGTACCCAGTCGGTGGACGCGTCAATGAATTCAAACACATTAATCCAATGAATCCGATCGCAAAGTACCTTCACGACGTCAATCGACGCCAGTTTTTTACCGGTGCCGGCCTTGGAATCGGCAGCGTTGCACTGAGATCGTTGTTGAACTCGGATGCAATTGCCGCACCACCGTCTGCCGCACCACTGCCTGCCGCACCGACGTCGGTCCATCCGCCGTTGCCGGGGCTGCCGCATTTTGCGCCGCGCGCCAAACGTCTGATCTATCTGCACATGAATGGCGCCCCGTCGCAGTTGGATTTGTTTGATTACAAACCCGGTTTGAAGGATCATTTCGACAAAGAGCTGCCTGATTCGGTTCGTAACGGACAACGCATCACCACGATGACCAGCGGGCAAGCAAGGTTCCCGGTGGCACCCAGCATGTTCAAGTTCAATGCTTGTGGCGCCAGCGGGATGATGATGAGTGAGCTTGTTCCCCACATGCACTGGATCGCGGACGAAATCACGATGATTAAATCCGTCCACACCCAGGCAATCAACCATGACCCCGCGTGCACGTTTGTCATGACGGGCAGCGAGGTGCCCGGGAAGCCAAGTTTGGGGTCTTGGTTAAGTTACGGTCTTGGCAGCGAAAGCAATGACTTACCCGCGTTTGTTGTGTTTACGCCAACCTTTCCTAAAGACAGTCAGGCGCAGGCGTTGTTTACTCGAATGTGGAGCAGCGGTTTTCTGCCAAGCAGCTATGACGGCGTCGCGCTGCGCGGAACCGGCGATCCCGTTCTGTATCTTCAAAACCCGCCGGGTGTGACGGGCAATGATCGCAGGCGCATGCTCGATGCGTTGAACGAGTTGAATGAACAGAATTACGACCGATTCGCAGATCCGGAAACCCAGACTCGTATTTCGCAGTATGAAATGGCGTTTCGGATGCAGACGAGTGTTCCCGAGTTGACCGATTTGTCCAGCGAATCCCGGCAAACGCTGGAAATGTATGGCACGGACGTCCATCGTAAAGGCAGCTACGCATCGAGCGCGATACTCGCACGCCGGTTGATCGAACGTGGAACTCGATGTGTCCAGATTTTGCATCGGGGATGGGACCAACACAACAATTTACCGCGACTGATCAAAGGGCAATGCGGTGATGTGGACCAGCCGACGGCGGCATTGATACAAGATCTGAAACAACGCGGGTTGCTGGAAGAAACGTTGGTTGTTTTCGGCGGGGAATTCGGACGGACGGTTTACTCACAAGGAACTTTGTCGGACACAAATTATGGACGCGATCACCATCCGCGGAACTTTTGCATGTGGATGGCCGGCGGCGGCGTCAAAGCCGGGATGACGTTTGGGGAAACCGACGATTTCAGCTAC
>JAGQPO010000123.1 GCA_020426665.1 Planctomycetales bacterium | reverse complement strand
CGCTTCGCCATCCACCCCGTCGCCGGACGTCTGCCCGGTCACATGAATGTCTTGTTGGCCGAAGCAAACGTGCCCTACGACATCGTCTTGGAAATGGACGAGATCAATGAAGACATGTCCGATACCGATGCCGTCTTGGTGATCGGGGCAAACGATATCGTTAACCCTGCTGCATTAGATGATCCCAACAGTCCGATTGCTGGAATGCCTGTGATCGAAGCCTGGACCGCAAGGACATGTGTGGTCATGAAACGTGGGATGGCCACCGGATACGCGGGCGTCGAGAATCCGTTGTTCTTTAAAGACAACAGTTTCATGCTGTTTGGAGACGCCAAGCAAAACGTCGATGCAATCCTGAGAGGGCTGCAAAAGTAACGTCATCTCGGACCGTTTCCAGAATTCCGCCCTTTACAAGAAAACATCCGTTACATTGATGTGGCGCCTTCGGGTCGTAAAGATTTGGAATCATTAGTGGTGCGCCAAAGCCTGATTTTGGGGTTGGGACCGTAGCGGAAGTCGTCAAGACTTTCGAGGATTCCTGAGTGCGGACGAAACTCTTGACGAGTTCCGCTACCCCAAAATTGCATTCTGACTCACCACTAAGACACAGTTCGATAGTCGCTTACGGGAGATTCAAGTGAACAGGCGGATCAAACACGTGCTCGCCGTGCTGATTTTCGGCACATCATTTCAAATCTGCGACGCAGCGGAAACGTCAACAACGGCGTTGCGTGAGCAGACGCGAAAGCAGTTGCGGTTGGAGTCTACTGCGACGGAAGGGCCGGAAAAGGACGATGCGGCGACGGCCTTGTGTGACTTGTACGTTGTGCTGCGAAGCGATCCCAGGTATCCGTCCAGCGAAATGATTCAAGGAGATGCATTCAAGGTGCGGCGACGTCTTTTAACGATCGCGCGCCGCCGTGAGATCCAGTTGGGACGACTCGACATCGCGCGTCCAGCCGAACTCGCCAAGCAAGTTGATGCCGCGATCGAAGAATCGCTAGCCGAAAAAGATGTCCCCGATGATTCTTCCGGAAACGTAATCCGTTCCAATGCCGGTGGAGCCGCAGCGGCCGGCGGAGGTGGTTGGCAATTGGTTGAACTGATTGAGCGGATCGTCGCACCAGATTTCTGGGAATCAAGGGGCGGTGCCGGTTCCATCCGCTACTTTGCAATGCGTCGTGTGCTGGTGGTTCGAGCGACGTCAGACGTTCACCAGCAAATCAAGGATCTGCTGATGGCGCTGCGATGAACTTGGGCCAAACCTTGTTTTAACGCTCCGTTCAGATCTAATTTTCTCGTTCTCAGGCGGTAGCATCCGTTTTTTACACAAGCTTGGAGGCGGACCGACGAAAAGCTTGTGGGGGCATTGTCGATCGATAGTTGTTGCATGTGTTTCGAACGTGGCCGCGTTGGACTGAACTATTGGAGTCTTGTCTTGAATGTTGTCACTCTTTCCAATGTTTCCAAAACCTACGGCAAACACTTGGCCGTTTCCGATTTGTCGTTGGCCGTTCCATCACAATCGATGTACGGGTTCATCGGCCCCAACGGGTCGGGAAAAACAACGACGATTCGGATGATCCTAAGAATCATCCACCCCGATTTCGGGCAGATCGAAGTGCTGGGCAACCGATCTGCCGTCGCGGCCAATGACGACGTCGGTTATTTACCGGAGGAGCGTGGGCTGTACAAAAAATTCTCGGTTCGTCGCATGCTGATGTATTACGCCGCATTGAAGGGCATGTCACGCGCGGCTGCTCGCAATGCGATCAAGCAATGGCTGGAGCGATTTGAACTGTCGGCTTGGGAGTCCAAAAAGATCGAAACACTCTCCAAAGGGATGACACAAAAGGTCCAGTTCATTGCCTCGATCATCGCACGTCCAAAACTGTTAATCCTTGATGAACCGTTTTCGGGACTGGATCCGGTCAACACCGAATCGATCCGATCGGCGATTCTTGATTTACAGAAACAAGGCACCACGATCATCTTTTCTACGCACGACATGGGTGTCGCCGAGAAAATGTGCGACTTTGTCTTCATGATCTACAAAGGTGAAAAAGTTCTCGACGGTACGTTGGCCGAAATCAGATCCACCTACGGCGAAGATACCATCAAGTTGCGTTGGAGCGGGACGGCCGATCAATTGGGATCTCTGTCGGGCGTCCGGCGAGTGATCGACATGGGGGCGTACCAGGAACTGCAATACGACGACGATCCGCAGCGTTTGCTGCAATCGCTTGTGGCTCAAGGAAGCGTCCAGCATTTCGAGATCGCCCAACCGTCCCTGCATGACATCTTCATTCGAATCGCGGGTCCGGCTAACGAGATCGCTGACGCTCCTCGTGAAGAACGAATCGCGACCGCAGCCTCGAAGGAAACGTAATGAAGAAAGTTGTGACGGTCGCGCGAGCCGAGTATTTAATCGCGGTAACCAGCAAAGCGTTTCTCCTTGGCGTCGCCATGATGCCACTGTTTATGGGAGGCGCCATATTGGTTCAATATTTGACGAAAGATCAGGTGGACTTAACGCCGCGGAAAATTGCGATCGTCGACGAAACCGGAAAGCTTTACCAAGTCATTGCCGCGCAAGCCGAAGTCCACAACGAGCACGAGATTTACGACGGGAGCGGCCAAAAACGAAACCAAGTCCAAGCGAAGTTCATCATTGAAGACGCTTCGCCCCCTACTGCTTCCGACGAATCCCAAACGCAGGCCAACGATCGCGTCGATGCCCGACTTTCCAAACGCGTCAAAGACGGCGATCTGTTTGCCTTTGCAATCATCGACAAAAACGTCTTTCAGCCCGACGGAGTCTCTGCGATTCGATACCATTCGCAAACGCCCAGTTACATGAGTCTGTCGAATTGGCTTCACGGCGTTGTGAATGCGGAGATCAAACGAGTCCGGTCAGAGCAACTTGGTTTGTCGCCGGAAAGCGTTGCGGCACTGTCCATGCAAACCCCGGTTCGGCAATTCGGTCTGGTCGAACTGGATGAAAACGGTGACGTCTCCGATGCGAAAGAGGAGAACAGAATTCTAACGTTGGTCGTACCGTTTGGCGGTTTGATGCTGATGTTCATGATGA
>JAGQPO010000122.1:462-5402 GCA_020426665.1 Planctomycetales bacterium | reverse complement strand
GGCGATTCGTCCGAGCCAAATGACGGATCGGACACTTTCGCAGCCCATTGCCAATCTGGAACATTTGGACTCGATCACAAATCCAGTCGACTATTGCAGGGTCGTCCTTGTTAGAATAGAGCGTACGGAAAGTTGCTTCCGAACGACTCTTTTTGATGTCGGAGCGAAACGCGGTGGATCTTCGAACCTCCTATATGGACCTTGGATCGTTACGCGATGGCAAGGACCAATCATTTACCAAAGATCAGCTCGTCAGGACGCTGATCAATGCGGCTCGGCATCTCGTCTGGTGTTGTTCGCTGGACGGCAAATTATTGTATGTCAATCACGTCGCCGAGCGTGTCTACGGCAGACCATTGAAGGAATTGACATCCAATCCGAGCTACTGGCTGGACGCGATTCACCCAGATGACCGGCCGAAGGTCGTCGAAAACCTGCGCGAATTAATTACGAAGAAACACGTCGAGCACGACTATCGCATCGTGCGTCCCAGCGGCTCGGTGATTTGGCTGCATGACCGCGTCAGTGTTGTCCACGACGCAAAACGCAATCCACGATTTATTGGCGGGATCGGAACCGACATCAGCGCGATCCGTGAGTCCGAAGCTCTCTATTCGTCGTTGGTTGAACGCATGCCGATGCAGGTCGTCCGCAAAGACCTGAAAGGCAGAGTAGTGTTCGGCAATCAACTGTACTGTCAATCGATGGGCATGACACTGGACGAGATCATCGGAAAAACGGATCTCGATCTCTTTCCCAAGGACCTGGCAAAGAAATATCGCGAGGATGATCGTCGAGTTGTCAAAGCCGGCAAGGTCGTCAATTATGTGGAGGCCCATGAGAAAACAAATGGCGAGCGGGTATACGTCGAGACCTTTAAAGGTCCGGTTCACGACGCCGCCGGCAACATCAGTGGCATTCAAATCATGTTTTGGGATGTCACCCAGCGGCACCGGGCGGAGCAAGAGGTGCGTGCCGCAAAGGAAGATGCCGAAGCCGCAAAGGAAATGGCCGAACAAGCGAACCAGGCCAAAAGCGAGTTTCTGGCGAACATGAGCCACGAGATTCGCACGCCGATGAATGGGATCATCGGAATGACCGAATTGTTACTCCACACAACACCCACGGCAGAACAACGCGACTATCTGAACATCGTCAAACAGTCCGCCGACTCTCTGCTGCGGCTTCTGAATGATATTCTTGACTTTTCGAAGATCGAGGCCGGCAAACTCGATCTGGAACAACAACCTTTCAGTCTGCGTGACTGTGTCGGGCAAACGATCCAAACGCTGGGATGCCGCGCCGGTGGCAAAGGCCTGGAATTACTTTGCCGTGTCGCGCCGGAGATTCCTGATGTCCTTGTCGGCGACGGTGGACGACTCGGGCAAATCGTCATGAATTTGGTGGGCAATGCCATCAAGTTCACCGAACGTGGCGAAGTCGAAGTCGATGTCACACACCAGTCATCCACGGACGACTCGATCTGCCTGGAATTCTCAGTTCGCGATACCGGCATCGGGATTCCCATCGACCGACAACAAACGATTTTTGAATCGTTTCGCCAGGCCGACGCTTCGACCAACCGTCGATTCGGCGGCACCGGTTTGGGGCTAACCATCTCGACCCAGCTTGTTGAAATGATGAACGGACGAATCTGGGTGGAGAGCGAGGTCGACAAGGGAACGGTGTTTCGTTTCACCGCCTGCTTCAACGTGCACAAACAGCAACCGTTTTCCGCGGTGGCGGGAAAGCTGCAGGGTCTGCACGCATTGGTGGTTGACGACAACGCGACCAGTCGCAACATCCTTGTCGAAATGCTGGATAACTGGGGTCTGTCGACGACTGCGGCGACCAACGGCGACGATGCGGTCGAACAACTAAAACGCGCCGCGGCCGCCGATCAAGCATATCAGCTGGTCATTCTTGATTGCGAAATGCAGCCGATGGACGGATTCGCGGTTGCAACACGTTTACAACAGGAACACACCGACCTGGGAAATTACCACACCATCATGCTCTCCTCGGCCGTCAAGGCCGGTGACGTCGAACAATGCCGACGGCTGAACATTGCACGGTACATGCAGAAACCGGCCGTGCATTCCGATCTGCTGAACACGATCCTACGGATCACCGGCCATGCCGATGAGACTCAATTTGGTGCGATCGGTGAAACATCAAAAGAGTATCGCAAACTGAAAGTCCTGCTCGCTGAAGACGGTGAAGTAAATCGCCAGGTCGCGATCGGGCTGCTCTCTCACCACGGTCACGAAGTCGTTGTCGCAGAGGACGGCGTCGAAGCTGTCGCGGCACTTGACCAACAAAGGTTTGACCTGGTCTTGATGGATGTGCAGATGCCAAACTTGGACGGAATCGAAGCGACCCGCATGATTCGCGAAGCGGAACACGCAGTGGATCGTCATACTCCCATCATTGCGATGACCGCCGGTGCGATGAAAGGCGACGAAGAGCATTGTCTTCAAGCGGGAATGGATGCGTACATTTCCAAGCCGATCGATCCGGAAAAACTCTATCGAATCATGGACCAATGCGTCCGCGGCCAAGTCATCGGACCTTCGGTCGCCGAAACAGGCCAGGCGACGAACGTGCGCGGTAGCAGCGACGCTGCGGCCGAGAAAATCGTCGCGACCGGTTTGTTGATGGACGGGGATTCCGACCTGGTAAAGGACCCTGTTGCGGCGGAAACGGTTGGTGTAATTGACATCCCGGCGGCACGGCAGCGATGTCGTGGAAACGATTCGAACCTCCGAATTCTCGCCGAGACTCTGGTCGGGGAAGCCAATGAGGTGATGCGACAGATGCGTCAAGCCGCCGATGCCCGTGATGCAAAGGTCGTCCAGCGCTGCGCGCACTCATTAAAAGGTGCCGCTTCGGTGTTCGGCGCGTCTGCCGTCACTGACATCGCAATGGAACTGGAAACGATCGCAAAATCGGAAAGCCTTGATGACCTCCAGACTCAAATCGATCGAGCCGACGTCGAAGTCCGGCGTCTGGTCCACGCTCTCACGCTGCTCGCAAACCAACTTGCCTGACGATTAACGATTCAAACAGCCGACGCCCCCGCCCAACTCGCCGACGCAAACTGTTTGTGGAGAAAGGCTTACGGAAGACACGTGGCTTGTTTTTGGGAACGTCACCGTGCCGACCGAACGTGCCGACCGAAACGAACGCCCGTCGACGGCGACTCCAATCGACGGACAATTCGATTTCGACATTGCGGGCCAAACGGAAAACCTAAACGTGGTATACTAGAATTCGCGTTTCCGCCATGTCCCTTGTTCGAGACGCAACTTTTCTGATTTCGTTCACCCGCTGGTCAAATTTCTGAACGATGGCTTCGTCGGGCATCAAACACGACTTCCTTGATCCACCGAAGGACTCGGCGGATGATCTCGGCACCCTTGGCAATTACCGAGTCATCCGAGAACTCGGAAAAGGTGGCATGGGATACGTATTCCTGGCCGAAGACACGCGGCTGAAACGCGAAGTCGCACTGAAGGTGATGAACCAGAAAATCGCCGGCACGCCCGGCAGCCGCAAAAGGTTCATCAGCGAAGCGCGGGCGATGGCTTCGGTACACCACGACAATGTCGCCACGATCTTTGAAGTCGGCGAACGGAAGGGAACGCCGTTCATGGCGATGGAGTTGCTCGAAGGAGCCACTCTGGAAAACTATCGCGAACAAAACGGTGAGCCGGACTACCACACCATTATCTCCTATGCGCGAGACATCGCGCGAGGACTGGCCGCCGCACACGCCCAGGGCATCGTACATCGCGACATTAAGCCGGCTAACATTTGGTTGGACACCAAGACCAACCGGATCAAGATCCTGGATTTCGGATTGGCGTTGGCCCAAACGCCGGTGGACCAATTGTCCGGACGCGGCGCCGTTGTCGGCACCCCCGGATACCTGTCCCCCGAACAGGCGCGCAGTGAACCGTTGGATGACCGCAGCGATTTGTATTCCACCGGAGTCGTGTTGTACGAATTGGCCACCGGGTCGTTACCCCTTAAGACCAAGACAGTCGCCGAGCAATTGATCGCAATCCTTGCGCATTCGCCAAAACCTTTACGCGAACGCAATGACAAGATCCCCGAACCGCTTGCCGAACTGATCCATCGGTTGATGGCCAAGGAACCACGCGACCGATACCCCAGCGCCAAAGCCCTGGAGGAATCTCTGGCCACGGTTGAAGTCGAGTGCGAAAAGAAATCCGATTTGGCCCAGGCGATCAACCAACTGCAACTGGGATTGGAACAGGCCGTCAAAAAGAATGCCGACAAGGATGTTTTCGGTCTTGGCGATCCCGAACATGCGCCGCCGAATCCTTTCGAAATGCTGCCCGACGTTTTGCCACCGGCGGCGCCGATCGCCGGCGGCGTCGGTTCGTCGGGGATCCATCCAGCCGTCCCAATCGGTTCTGGCCCTCTTGCCGCTGGACCAGTTGCCGCCGGCGGACCGACAGCAAAACCCAAACCCGCCACGCCGGCTTCTAATTCGAAAGTCATCTACATCGCCGCGGCTGCCAGTGCCGCGCTGATCCTGTTGCTGATCCCATTGATCGTTTACCTGAGCGATTCCAGCGCCATCGCTCGCCAACAAAGCCAAAACCCCGTCGTCGTCAGTTCCAATCCCGGATCGACGGCGTCCAATCCAAACAACTCCGGCGCAAGTAACTCCAGCCAAACCAAGCAACAACCGAAACAGACCCAACAAGCCAACAACCAGCAACCAAAGAAGTCGTCGCCACCCAACACCGGTGGACCGAACTCCACTTCTCCCAAGAACACAGCCCCAAAGAACACCGGCCCCAAGAACACCACACCGGTCATCAACAAAGTCAGCGCGACGAAGGTCGACGGGGCCATCGCAGAAGGCTCGAAATGGATCATCAACGTCAAACAGAACAACGGATCGG
>JAGQPO010000122.1:0-427 GCA_020426665.1 Planctomycetales bacterium | reverse complement strand
GATCCCGGGCTGGACCGCCAAAAAGACCGGCGCAGATGCCGGGTGGGACCAGACCGCAAACCCACGAAACTCTGAATCCCAAACCTTCGCCTATGCCGGTTCGGAAAGCGAACTGGTATTGACCAGTGACCCACTGAAACACCAAACGAAAGCGGGCGACGTCTTTCGTGTCAGTATGAGCATTGGCGGCGAAGGTCCCGGGAAATCGGATTACAAAGTGATCTTGGGATTCAAAGGGAATTCGGGGGAAGCGAGCTATTTCCAGTTGCTGGAACTGGCCGACGGATCCAAATGGCAACGCGGACAAAACAAACTTAGTTACGAGTACGCGGTCGACGCGTCGGTCGCTGGCAAGCGACCATTTGTTGAACTGACCATTTCGAACCTGAATGGGAAACGGACGCGCGCCATGCTGGACCGTGTCGTC
>JAGQPO010000121.1 GCA_020426665.1 Planctomycetales bacterium | reverse complement strand
ATTCCCTCTAATAAAGGCGGTTGGAGGGCGACACGGAGCACGCCTCCGCTGACGGAATTGTCCCCTGTTATCTCGGCGGGCAATGATATCGACGCATCTCCTGCAAGGCTTTCGAATGTGGATTGCGAGACAAGCAAACGGGCAACGGATGAACCATCGACCGCATGGTCCACCAGCGCGTGCATCAAAGCAGAAGTCTGTGCATTTGAGAGTCCGTCAATGTCAATGTCTGCTGACATGCCGGTTTGCAGAGCACCGAAACGTACATTGCCTTCACGCCCATTTTCCGTGCTCAACGCCACGACATTTTGGTTTCTTGAAACCGCTACAAACGCGGCGCGTACGGAATTCAGCAACCAGTCGGTGCCATACAGATCCGTCGCGGCGTTTTCGTCGAGCACCGACGCGTTCACCCAACGTGGTGCCCGAGGATCATTCAACCATCGATAAGCGTAGACGCTGGGGCTGCCCAAACCGGCATCGATCGTTGCAACGTTCACCGGGTCAATGGCCGCTTCAAAGAGCTTGATCGCAGCTTGAGTGTTTGCGTTCAAGACTCCGTCAATCTCCAGTGGCTTTCCATCAAAATCAGGGAATCCCAGATAGTTTAGACGCTGCTGTAATTGTGCAATGGCCAGCGGCGCTATTGAGCTTCCAGCGGCGGGTCTCGTGACGGCAGTCGCGCCGGCGCTGGAATAGCCTGCGGTCACATAGATCGACGCCTCCTGCGGTTGATCCAGGACTGTAAACCCGATCACGAGCCTGCCCTGCAAACCCTCGGCGGATGAATCCCAATCCCCCAGTCCTTCAAACTCAGCATTCGGCGCGAAATAGAATTGTCCTGAGGCAGCGAACGCCGGACCCCCAAGTCGTGAGGCCGGCAAGAAACGACCGATCGACGCATTTGTTTCCGAAAGCGATAGTTCCCAAACTCCGGTCGTCGGATCAACGGATAGATCAACCGGCGAAGACAGTCCTCCAGGAGAGAGCAGTTTGACATTGGTCGGGTCTAACTGGATCTCGGCATTACCACCGACATTGTCGCGAAGGTCAATTGGAATCAAATCGCCCGTTCGGCCACCGTCAACAAAACGCAATCCATCGACCAGGACCTTTGAAGAAACTCCGTCGCTTCCCCCGTCGATCAACTCCCAGGAAAGCGTATGACTTCCTCCACGCAGCAGAGGCGGAATGCCAATGGCAACTTCTTCCGAGATTGCGGATGTCGTACCGACGTCGAGTACAGCGAGTGGGTTTTCGCGATTGCCATCCGCGTACACGATCATCAAATCGTTTGGGCTGGACTGGGTAACGCGTCTATGAAACGTGAAAGTCTCCGATTCGTCAGGGAAGTCGTTGACTTCATCAAAGAACTTGATGTCGCTTCCGAAGGCAACACTTCCCAGTGGCCCCGGTCCCGTTACGAGGCTGTTATTCGCGCTGCCGATCAGCCGTAGCGTTTCATGGCGAATCACACTTTCCAATTGATGGGCGTAATCCTCGATAGAAATTCCCGCACTGCCGAATGATTCGCTAAAAACAAATGCATTGTCCGTTCTGTCAGCGTTACCGGGATCGTTTTGTTCTGCTAGTCCGTAGAAGCGGCCAAAAGGCTGAAAGGTCTCGTCCGTTCCGCCGACGAAAATGGTGGAGTATGAACTGGAATCGCCGGGACGCTGATCCAAGAACGAGACTCCGATTGGTTCGAAGTCTTGGTTGAGTGTTTTGAGGGTCGACTCAATGACCGACTGTTCCTGTCCCGCAAGTTCGACATGCGTCAGAGAAAATGCTGGTACATCAATACCACTGATTGTCAGCGGTCCTTCATAGGTGATCGTCTTCGCACCATCGAAATCGAGATACACCTGTTGAGAAATAGTTTCAAACGAGCCAATGGGAGCGGTGCTGTTGATCGAGATTTGGCGGGAGTGAACTTCGACCGTTCTCACGCCAACTCGCTCGTCGAAATCAAACGGGTTATCGACGTTGAGCATCAACCGATCTTCCAAGCCTTCGTACAGGGCGAGCAAACGCCTGTGTAGCTCCCGACGACCCGAATGAAGAACCTGATTGTTGAAGCCACTGCCACGCTTTCGCGAATTCGCACGCTCTCTCATCGATGGTCTCACAGTAGAATTTGCCGCGATAAATCAACTTCGCGGCCAGCCACTTTGCGGGGTGTGAGTATAGTCATATTTCCGCTGGTCAATTTCAGCCGATGGCGGAAAATGGAGACAAATTTTCACCATGCGTGCCCCCCGGGCATACACCGATGAGAGAAGCAGTTTTGCCGGTTACCTCCAGAGAGGAGTCAATCTGCAAGTGAAAGCGCTCAGCGGTACCGAGCGTCTAAACTAAGCCGCAGATCGACGCCTGAAAACCGGCGACGTTTAAACCCCGCCGAGTGCATCCCTTTGCTCACCCTGTGTAAAGGGGCAACGAATATGGCGAGCCACCACAATGTCGCTAAAGCGTTAGTTATCAAGACCTTGCATGAACATGGCTGGTCAAGGCGGCGAATCGCTCGCAAGTTGGGAATCAGCTGCGATGTGGTCACGCATCAGCTGTGCGGGCATATAACCCAGGCCATGGTGCCCTCCAGTTCGAACCGTTGCTGGCGGCCTTTTCACGAACGGATCATCGCGCCGCTAGAGCAGGACCCAACGGCTTGGCGTGAGACTCGTCACGGGTCTTGCGAATGTCCGTTGACTGCCTCGCGCCGCCGTGTCGGGCTCAGAAGTGCCCCTCCAGTGTTGTCTTCAAAATCCGTTTACCGAGTTCGGCATTACCCAGCATCTCGTTGTTTGTTTGAGTATCTAAGCACTTCTCCAGATATCTTGCAGGGTAAAGGACCTTCGCACCGGCCATTGTTGTGTTCGCCCGCGGCACAATTAGCCTGCGACATCTGTGGCGAAGTGCTTAGTTTTCGATTTCGAGCTCGCGAAGGCGCGGCGTGATTCTAGGACCGGAATCAACGCCTTTTCATTTAGTCTGGTGAAAAGGCTTTGTTGCCTTCTGAATCTGATCCTCCGCTGAATTTCTAGCCAGATTACACTTGGACTTTCGTACGATGCATCCAGTAGACTAGCTCCATGACTACCACAACCTATCTGAATCGATTTCTTGAACCGCTGACGGAAGCGCTGACTCCTGAAGTGGCCGCCACGATTGTCAGTCTTCGTGCGGATGCCGAAACCGAGGCGGAGATCGAAAGACTTCGAGCGAAAGCGAACGAGGGAAGGTTAACGGCGGAGGAGGAAGCGGCGTACAGAGACTTTGTCGAAGCGGTCGACGTCATTTCGATCCTGCAATCGAAAGCGCGACGCTTTCTCGCGCGTCGAAACCAATAAGATGGATTCGGAAACGAAGAGCATCGTACGTTTGAGGGCCCAAGATCGTTGTGAGTATTGCCATTTGCCTCAAGCCGCTACCCCGTTCATCACGTTTCATATCGAACACGTGATCGCGAAGCAGCACACGCCTGACTCCGCGGACCTTGACAGTTTGGAAAGGCTTGCCCTCGCATGTGACCGCTGCAACCTTTTCAAGGGGCCCAATCTCGCAAGTATCGATCCGGCACCGGCGAAATCGTTCGATTATTCAATCCGCGACAAGAGAATTGGGACGATCACTTCGAACTGGAAGGTGGGTTGATCCAGGGAAAGTCTTCAACAGGTAGAGCTACGGCGAGATTGTTGCATATGAACGACAGCCGCCGAGTTGATCTTCGCGAGCAATGGCTGGAAGAAGGCGGCGAGATCTAGTGCATCGTCCAGATTTAATTTTAGGGTTGAGTCAGCTTTGTACGACGGACTTCCAGTCCGTCGATACCAACGTTTTTCGACGGACTGGAAGTCCGTCGTACCCTAAAACTAAACGTAGACGTACCACTAGGCGTCCGCTGCGTGCTCTTGCAGCTGCTCCAACGAGGCGAATTCCAGAGCGGAAACATGAGTTGCGGCCAGGATAACCTTGGGCGCCTGCCCCGCGTCGTACGCCTCTTTCCATCGTGCCGCGCACAAGCACCAGCGGTCTCCGGGCTGCAGACCAGCGAATCGATAAAGTGGATTTGGCGTGCTGAGATCATTTCCTCGCGACTTGCTGAACGCCAGAAATTCGGCCGTCATCACCGAGCAAATCACGTGCAGCCCCGTGTCGGAACCTCCGGTATTACAGCAGCCATCCCGGTAGAAACCGGTCATGGGATCGGTGCTACAGGTTTCCAGGTCGGTTCCGACAACGTTTTTTGCCATCTGGTTTTTCAGCTTTCAATCAATCGGGAGGTCTCGGCCAATCGGGAGGTCTCGGCCAAAGGTGCAGCGTCCAAGACAAATTAGACGTCGCGTTTGCGATGATGCGTTGATTGTAACGGTTTGGTGGCCTCCGCGTGGAAGGCGACGCCACGACGCGTAATAGCCTTGAACCGCTACTTCGCTATCATGTTTGGGTCCTCCGATGATTCTTTTCTCGCGTTTCCGGCCTGCCATGGATGCCCCCTCGATCGACGCTCTATTGAGCGAATTGACGCCTCCCCAACGCGACGCGGTACAGCACATTGACGGCCCAATGCTGATTTTGGCTGGTCCGGGAAGCGGAAAAACCCGTGTCGTTACGCATCGCATCGCGTATCTGCTCGCTCAAGACATCGCCGATTGGCAGATCGCCGCATTGACGTTTACCAACAAGGCCGCCGACGAAATGCGGCTCCGCTTGGATAAACTCGCGCCCGGCCAAAAGGTCTGGATGGGCACCTTTCACCGCTTTTGTGCCCAATTGCTGCGGCGCTATGCCACGATGGTCGGATTACAGGAAAACTATTCGATCTACGACACATCGGATTCGAAACAGGCGATGAAGCGCGCGATCGAAGCCGCCGGAGTTTCGACAACTCATGCAACGCCCGATCAAATCGCTAACGTAATTAGCAAGGCGAAAAACCAATTGGTCACGGCGGAGGTGATGCAATCACAAGCGAGGTCCCCGAAAGAAGTGGTTGCGGCAAAGGTTTATCCCGTTTACCAGCGTCAACTTTTGACGGCCAACGCTGTCGATTTCGATGACCTGTTGCTTCACGTTGCCAATCTGTTGCGACACAGCAGCGAATTGCGCAGCGAGCTGGACCAACGTTTTCGATACATCATGGTCGACGAATACCAAGACACAAACTTGGCCCAGTACGCGATCGTACGAGCATTATCGATCGATTGCCCGAATCTTTCGGTGACGGGAGATCCGGACCAGTCTATCTATGGATGGCGCGGTGCGGATCTGAACAACATCTTGGACTTTGAAAAGGATTACCCGTCGGTCAAAACCGTTCGGTTGGAGCAAAACTATCGTAGTACACCAAATGTATTGCGAGTCGCGGATCAACTGATCCGTCACAATCGACGCCGCAAACAAAAAAACCTGTTCACCGACAACAATGAAGGCGATCCCGTCATCTTGCGTCTGTTTGAAAACGGATTCGAGGAAGCGGATTCGATCGCCGACGAAATCGTCTCGGCCATCTCGACCGATGTTGCGCGACCAAGTGATTTTGCAATTTTCTGTCGGATGAATTCACTGACGCGCTCTCTGGAGCATGCGCTGCGTGGACGCGGTGTTCCCTACCAGATCATCAACGGAGTCGAATTTTACCAGCGCAAAGAAATCAAAGACGTACTGGCCTATCTGCATCTGATTAACAATCCGGCACATGACGTCGCACTCGCCCGTGTCATCAACACTCCGACACGTGGAATCGGTGCAAAGACTCTTGAACGATTACAGAGTTTTGCGGACGCAAACCGCATCCCCGTGCTGGAAGCAGCCCGTCGAGCGGATGAAATTGAATCGCTGGCCAAACGCAGCGTAACGATGGTGCAAAAGTTTGTTGCGATTTATGATCGAATCGCAGCCAAGGCAACCGCGCCGTTGGAAGAACTGATGCGGTTCTTAGTCCAAGAAACAAAATACGACCAGTTCCTTAAAAAGAATTCCAGCGACAGCGACGACGCCAGCCCGCTCGCCAACGTTGACGAATTGATCACCGCCGCCGTCGACTTCGATCACCGGCATCCCGATGACGGATCACTGGAAGCGTTTTTGGAACAAGTCGCACTGGTCAGCGACACGGACGCGTTCGAGGAAAACGACGAACGCGTCACGTTGATGACCCTGCACGCCTCGAAAGGACTTGAGTTTCCACGTGTGTTTATCGTCGGCGTTGAAGACGATCTGCTACCCCACAAGCGTTCCAAAGAAGACGACGCCCAATTCGAAGAAGAACGGCGACTGCTGTTCGTCGGAATCACACGCGCCAAAGAGTGGTTGCAGTTAAGCTGCTGCAAACGCCGTATGATTCGCGGCGAACCCCGACCGGTCGTCGCCAGCCCGTTCCTGAACGAACTGCCGCTGGAGGAAATGGTCCGCGTCGAATCGTCCGTTCCGCGGAACTGGCTGGATGATGATATCGATCAAAGGCGCCCCGACGAATGGGATTTGCCCGAGATCCAAATCAACGACCACGCCACCAACACCGATTCCTTTGGTGATGATTCCTTCGACTTCGGTGCCAACCAGGACGAGGGCTTTGATTCCATTGACGAACAAACCAAAGAGTCTGCGGCCACCTTCGGCTCGGCGATCGATATGGCAAAACGAGTGACCCCGGACAAAGAAACAATCGCGAACATCGGCGTGCTGAAAACTGCAGCCGACATGGTTTCCGACAACCGTCCGCCGCTGACCGCGTTTCGCGAAGGCACTTTGGTTCGGCACTATGACTACGGCGAAGGAACCATCCTGGCGGTCAGCGGACGAGGTCCAAAACGAATGGCGCGCGTTCAGTTTGCTGACGGCGAACACAACTTTCGACTGGCGTTCGCCAAGTTGGAAGTTGTCCGATAGCCGTCCATGATCTGCCCCCCCTCCGCAAACTTCAAATCACGACGCGTGTGTCTTGTATTTAGAGCGCGCCCCCAGATCCAAACTGTCCTTCAATTCGGCCTGCAAACTTTTCAATCGCTTGAATAATCGGTTGACGGTCTGCTTACTTTCCGGCGCGCCGGCGATGTCGTTCATTTCCAAGGGATCGGATTGAATGTCGTACAACCGAACAATGTTGGCCGCTGGATAGACAATCAACTTGTGCGTTTCCGTGCGGATGCTGCGTTGTTTATCCAAGTAGGCTCCGTAAACGACCTCGTATGGACTTGGTCCACCGTCCATCATCGGTAACAGACTGTTGAATTGCACATGGTCCGGTTTTGTGACGCCCGCCAATTCCAATGTTGTCGGCATGATGTCTTGCAAATACACCGGCGCGTCGATTTTCTTGCCCGCCGCGACATTCGGACCAATCACCATCAACGGGACTCGGACGCTGTGATCATACAGATTCTGCTTTCCCATCAACCCGTGTTGCCCACACGCTAAGCCGTGATCGGCGGTGAAAAAAATCCAGGTGTTGTCTTCTTTGCCGGTAGCTTTGACGGCGTCCAAAATTCGGCCGACCATCGCATCCATGTGCGTGATGATGGCGTAATATTCTTGTCGATTTGTTTTGACCGCCAACGGTGTTCGTGGGAATGGTGCAAGTTTTTCGTCCCGCAGGCTGCGACCTGCCGCCATCGGTTCGGCGTACGGGTATTCGGGCTGAAAGTTCTTGGGCAACTTTACTTTGTCGACCGGATACTTGGCGACGTACTCGGCCGGCGACTGGCGTGGATCGTGTGGTGCATTGAACGCCAGGTACATGAAGAATGGTTGGTCGATACCGGCCGCTTCGTTAAGGAAGTCGACCGAATGATTGGCAACCACTTCGCTCCAATGAGTCCCGCCTTCCCAAAACCCACCGAACTTGGGATCGCTCGGTGACCAGGGATCGGTGACCGCGCCGGTTTCCGGATCGACGATCGGTCGGTTGTACCCTTCCGGTGTTTGATTTGGCATTCCGCCACGAACGTCTCGCACGACGTCAAACGATTTTTCCGCCTTGGCGCGACAATGCCACTTCCCGGTCATGTACGTTCGGTAACCGGCGCCCTTCATGTACTCGCTCCACCATCGGCCCGCCTCACGTTCCTGTTCGGCGTTCTGGTAGACGGCATTGGCGTCCCAAACGAATCGACCTGAATTCAACATCATGCGACTGGCGACACACACCGCTCCTGACCAGGAACCCATGTTGTAGGCGTGAGTGAACGTGGTCGCACGCCTGGCGATTCGATCCAAATTGGGTGTTTCGACCTCGTCGTTGCCAAGTGCCGCGATGGTGTCAAAGCACTGGTCGTCGGCGAAGATGAAAACGATGTTCGGCGGGTCTGCCGCATGAGTGCGGGGTGCCGTAACGCCAAACGAAACAACAACGGCGAGAACCGCAAAGGCGAGTCGTGACATGTTCAACAATCAATTTACTGGGGGACGCTGTCGGGTAGGGACACACGCGTATCATAAACCAAATCTTGCCACGATGCCGAAACGTACCTAACCGCCATGACGGCGCAAAAGCCGACTCAGTGCGCCCAACTGTGGGGGCGGCCGATCAGACGCTCCAGATCCGCAAAAAATTCCGGATACGTTTTTCCGGTGCATGATGGATTTAGAACTCGCACGCCGTCAGCCGAAAGACCGGCCAGCGAAAGACTCATCGCCATCCGATGATCATGGTAGGTTTCCAACACAGCCGGCGTGACCCCGCCGGTCGGCGGATGAATTGTCAAACCATCTTCGTGTTCGACAACGGTCGCGCCGAGTTTACGTAACTCGGTCGCCAAATCACCGATGCGGTCGGTTTCCTTGAACCGATTGTGCGCCACACCGCGCACCCGCGTCGGACCATCGGCAAATAACGCGACAACCGCCAACGTCTGGACCGTGTCACTGATCTGGTTCATGTCGACGTCAACTCCACGCGCCGCCCGCCCGGAAATCGTCATGCCTTCGGAATCAAATCGGTACTTGCACCCCATCTGCTCAAGCACCAGACAGAAACCGACGTCACCCTGCATGGCATCGGGCGTCAGCCCCAACACCGTGACTTCGCCCCCCGTTATCGCAGCGGCGGCCCAAAAATAGCTCGCCGCCGAAGCGTCCGGTTCGATTGCATAACGAACACCTTGGTATCCACCACCGAAAACGTTCACCCGCAGTGATACCGAATCAGTCACCGCCGCGCCAATTTCTTCGATCTCGACATTCGAGCCGAATGACCGCATCACGGAAGCAGTCATTTCGACGTAGGGACGTGAAACCAGTTCACCGATGACATCGATTTGAATCTTGTCGGTTCCGGCCTCCGATACGGCGCGTGATCGCTGACGCATCCGAACGTCCAATGCGATGGGCGCGGCCATCATCAGTCCACTCAAGTATTGGCTGCTGACACTACCGCCCACTTGAACCGGTTTTTCACTCCAGCCTTCCGAACGAATCAAGACGGGTGGGCAACCGCCGGGTGACTCGGTTTTGATCTCGCCAAGCTGGACTTTCGCAAGGGCATCGACCAGGTCCGCGATCGGTCGCTGGTGCATTCGATCGACGCCGTGCAAACGATACTGACCGCCGGCGGCTGATAGCGCTGCAGTCAAAAAACGAACGGAGGTTCCACTGTTCGCAATATACAACTCGTGACTTGATTCGGAATCTGATCGCCGCGTGGAACCATCAATTTCGATCGTTCGTCCCGCATCCAGCACTTCTACGGTTACGCCACAGCGGCGAAGACTTTCGATCATTACCTCGGTGTCTTCGCTGCGCAATGCCCCGGTCAAAGTTGACTTGGCGTCAGCCATCGCAGCACAAATCAGTGCGCGGTTGGTCAAACTTTTGCTGCCCGGGGGGCGAATTTGTCCGCGGATCGGCCCGCCGGGCGAAACGGAAACGCTGGCTTGTGACGCGGGAGTCGGACTGGTCGTGTTTTCGGGCATTGCGGTAAGAATTCAGGCGAGCGGGATAACGCACCCAGTATCACCCGACAATGCCGATGCTTGCAATCGGAGGGACAGATCCGTTTTAGACGGCCAATGCACCTTCGCGGCTGGGCACCAGAAAGACACCCAACACCATCGCGGCAAGCGTCATCGTGTGAATCAGCCAAACATCGTCCAAGAACAAAACCGTTCGCATCGTGAACAGAGTGATGATCACCAACGCAGCCAAAAACCGTTTCTCGGCGCGTCGCAGCGATTCGCCAACCGCAAGCTTTGTTGAAAGCAGCGCCCAAAGGCCAAGGATCGGAAGCGCGAAAGCATCGACCAAGGCCAACAATTGAAAAGGGTCAGCCATGACGATCCGTCGTCCTGTGTTGGTGTTTGATAAGTCCGAATAGTTTGACGCACGCATGGCGTTTGCCGATGCAGCGTCCTCAAATACAGACTCTCATTTTCACGACAGGCCGCGTAAGACGGACTTTAACAGAAACAGAAAGAATCCGAGAAATAGTTTCCATCGGGGTGGTTGCCGGCAATCCTGCCACGAATTCAGCTTCTGAGCATCACACCGACGGCCTGCAGGTATCGTTCGACGACATCAATTTCGACGTCTCTCCAGTCCGTCGATTTGTGCCTCAGGATCGCCAACTTCAACGACTCAATCGCGTCGCTCAAGTCGTCCGGCAATGCGGGCAAACCGATAAAAGGCTGTACCGGTGCAGCCGAGGGACCGCCAGCTTCGCCGTCAGGGTGAATCGCCGCACCACCATCGGGACTTTGACCGGCTAACGATTGCAATTCTTCTTCGTCACCGAAATCGGGACCTTCGTAAGTCGGGCCCGAGGCGACACCGCCGCTGTCGTTGTCATACTCACGCTCCTTTCCACCGCCTTGAGCCGGCAGCGTCACGTCTTCGTCGGTGTCGACTTCGACGATCTGGCTATCGGTGGGGCGCATGCTATCGACAGCACCCTCGGATTGCCAACGTTTCTCTCGCATCGCCGAGATGCTCCAATTCTCTTGCGCCGCGCCTTCCAGCCACAGCGGAGCGTCCTCCCAATCCAGAGCCGCCAGGAAGTGACTCCAAAACAATCCATCAAAGGTCGTGTACGATTCATGGAACCGATCATAGACTCGACGCAGTCGCCCGACGTGTGGGGCAGTCACCCCGCCGACACGTCGCGACCAAGCTTCATCAGAGTACTGCGTGGCATCGACACCCGACTCGATCAAACGGTTTCGCCACTCGCTGATGATGCGACCTTTCTCCCAGTTCGTCGTGCTGATCAGTTGATTCCACTGACCGACATACGGTTCCGCCAATTCACTCGCACGTCGCAAATCCTCTTCGCTGACTGTCGAATCGCTTACGGAGTCCGCTCCCTCCCAAGCTGCCTTAGCCGCATCTAAATCGGCGTCCTTGATCGAGTCCTCGACGGGGGGTTGCGGTGGTGTGGTAGTGGTCTGGGTTTCCGTTTCCGCGGCAGAAGAAATTTCGTCCTGAGACATCAGCGTCCGTATGGTTGAGAATTGTCGAAGGGGAAAAAGCGTGACTGGGTCACGATGGTGCACACGCTAGCGAATGACGGGCGCGCTGGAAAACCGTCTTGGCCGCGAGATGCCCTGACTCGACGATTTTCGCATCCACACACGCCGTCTGGGCAAAGTTTGCCATGTGGAAAGATTGTCGGTCGCTGATCGCTCCGCGATCAAAGCGTTCTGATCGCGGAGCGATCAACGACTACCCTAGAATCAAACGCTTACGGAACACTAACGAATTTGTCGTTCGTTGCGTTCGGCGTAACGAAGTTGATCGTCCGATCCCGTCGGACCGGCCGGCGAGCCTGGTACTGCACCGCCGGCTGGAATTCTCTGTTGATCGATTGCTGCGATCCACTGCTTGGGATCGTTTCCGTAATCTTTGCCCATCACTCCGCGCAAACTGTTCATTGCCAGATAGGTCGTCGCCGGATTCTGGTCTTCGAGTATTAAACGCAAGGAGTCAACGGAAATATTGCCCTTGTGTTTACCCAACGCTGCGATCGCCGAATTCTTGACATCCGGTTCAGGAGTGGTGCCTAGTACGGACGCCAGCATTTGAGCGGCTTCCGGTTCGGGACGTTTGCCGAGCGACCGACATGCCTCCATCTGGACCTTTAAATTTTCGTCGTCCAAACCGCGTTCGATCAATGCGATTGCATTTGGTGTTTTTAATTCGCTGGCTGCTAAAACCGACAGTCGGCGCATTTCCGGGCTTGGATCATTGTTCATGATCTTTCCCAGATGCGTCGCCCAAAACGCCTGGTCCTTGGCGTTCATGTCGCCGATCTGATTGGCCAAAGATTGCAATTCGATACGTCGCTCGTGATCGGTCACTCCCAGCGTCTTGTCACGCTTCCACTCGCGCATCACATAGTACGGATTCACTTGTTTCAGCCCATAAAGCGGTCCGTCGTGACAGCCGCTGGCAAAGACACACAACACGATCATCAACCCGCCACTCACGATGCGGGTCATGCGGTTATGAAGAGATGTCGGCTGGTTGATGGTTGATTTGGGGAACATTCCGTTTCCAGAACCATGATTGATCGGGGACGCCGGACGGCGACAAAGGTTTTCGACACCTGGACTTATCAAAGTTTTCCGGCATCCGCCAAGACCACTTCCGTGATCATTCTGCCACTGATCCGACCAGTTCGTCCGGTCTTTCCTTGATCATTCGAACTGGAAGCAAGGCCGAATCGATTAAGAATTTCGCCCCGGAATGGACGTTTGTCAGCACTCCAACCGATGTCACGCAATCTGAGTAACCACATCGCTCCAGGGTGGCGTCTTCAAAATATAGCCGGCGTCGCGAGTACGTCGTGACCGTCCGCAGCGAATCCAGGTTTCCCGACTCACTGGATGTAATCCATCGGGGCGAAGCGTCCGTGAAACCTCTCTGTGAAACTGGTGGCGACGTGCTTAATCCATTTAACTTGATCGCAGCAATCGGTTTGCGAAGCCTGGACAATTGATTCGCCGTGATCGAACGACGTTGACTGGTAGTCGCTCCATCGCGTGTCGACTGTGTCGTTATGTCACCGTGCTCCAAATCCGCGCCCCCAGCCCAGTGCTCGTCGGCTTGAGACGTGTTCGGCGGACCAGGCCTTTCAAGTGACAACGGGTCACCCCCAATCGCGTCATTTGAGTCACTGATATCTTCGATCACGACCGTTGAAAGTCGCATCGGCGTGTCAGCACCTTGGCCGAATCCCTGGCCGTAGAGCATTGATGATGATGCAATCAATACAGCAAGGCTAAAAGCGTGCCGCGTCATGCCCGGTCATCCCGTTTGAGTCGTCTTTGAACGCAATCAAATCGATCGCACTCACAGAAGTTATTTGTGTCTATGGTTTCCCATTTCGTTTTTTCGGCCACCTCTTGGCCCCGATGCCATTAAAATCATTACGTTCGTAAGACTTTATCGTGTTCGCCTGATCGGCCCTCGGTGTGTGACCAAACCTCACAATGCTTGTTGCCATCCTGACGCACCACGTTTATCTGATTTGCGCAGATTGACGCGAACGATGACTTCAAGCACCTGCCCGGTCGGGCCGATTCAGACGGTGGAGACGGCGGCTCCAAGGATGGCATTGTGCGCAAAACGTTGATGTTCGCGGCCGCGATCAACGACTGTTAACCCCCGCCCAGTCCAAAGCAGAAGGGTTCTTGGTGAATTCCCGACCAATCAATTCGAACCGATCCGACGGAGCAAATGCAGCACCGAACAACGCAATCGGATACTCGTCTGCGCCGATGGACGCCCCCGTGTCGACGTCCAACGACAATTGGATGACACACCGATTGGGGCGATGGCTGGATGGCAAAACCCTTGCCACCGTGATTGGTCGCATTTGGAATCGGAATCACCAAACTGCGTCACCGCCATCCTGTTTTGTACCTCGCCTGACCTCGCTGGAACCGCGGATTGTCCTCAATGCGACCGCCGAGTTATCCGCTGCCAGCGGTTTGCTAATCTTTGGTGATTCGTCGGACGATGTGGTTCATCTGAACTCCATCGGCGGAGGCGATTTTCTACAGCTGACCGATGGGAACGGTTCGATCATCTCGATCACCGGACACACCGGCGGTGCGACGGGAAACGAAACCGATCCGCTCGCGATGTCCGACATTTCCGGCGGAAATGTTCAAATCGATTTAGGTGCCGGCAACGACACGCTGACGATCGATCTGGTGGACGGAATCAATCTAAATGTCATTGACGGTTCCGGCGACGACCGCACCGAAGTAGACGTCCAGCCCGCCACTTCGCCATCACCGGCGACCAGTGTCTCGATTGATTCCGAAACCATCGATCTGGCTCCAAGCGGTTCGCTAATTCAATTCGCCGATCGTGATGTCACCTTCGTCGGTGATGTCCGTTTCGGAACGGGCAATCCCACCGGGATGACCGAAGTCGACATCGGTGACGGCGCGTTGACAATCGATGGAACCGTTCGTTTCGACGGGACGCTGCGGTTCGTTGGTGGGTCCGGTGACGTTGATCTGCGTGATGCCGTTGTCAGTGCGTCATCATCACAGGCGAAATTGTTTTTTGAATTCGACGCATCCGCAGGTTCAAATTTGGAACTCGGCCAGATCGATGATTCCGGTGGATCATTGATCGACGAACTGGGAATCGTTTCGTCAACGCAATCAACGTTGTACGGTGACGTCGAAATCAATGGGTCGTTATCGATCGACTCCATGGATCATGTTGATCTGCACGGCAATCTCGTCGCCGGGACGATCGACGTGTCATCGAACAACATATCCACATTCGGCACAGTCTCGTCTAACGCGGGAGCGATCGTGATCGTTGCCGGTGATCACCTGTCGATAGACGCCGACATCGACAGTTCCGAAGCCGGCATCATCGGAGCCGTCACCTTGGGTGGCTCAAACGGATCGCTAAACGGCATCTCTATCGTGACGGCGGGCGGAAACATACGCATCAACGGCGCCCTGGACATTGTCGGTGACGTCCACTTTGACACGGCGATGGGAACATCCGCGTCCAGCGGCGGAGACGTCACCTGGATCGGTCCGGCAACTTCCGACGGGGCGTTGGCCGCAGGCCAATTGTCCATCGACACGATTGGAGTGACGGACAAGGGGAACGTGAATTTCATCGGCGATATCGGCGGAGCATCGGCGACCAGCCCCGAGAATCTTCAATCGCTTGCCATCACCGCAGGCTCCGTTTCGGTTCGGGCAGTCAGCGTTGACGGCAGTTCGATTGACATTGATGCAGACCAAATCAACGTATTCGGCGCCAGCATTCGCGCAAGTGATCAAAGTGGTCTGGGCGGTGGCAACATTCACTTTACCGGTGCCACCGTTTTTCATTTGATGAACACCAATCTGATCAGCAGCGGTGAATTGATTCTGGACGGAAACATCGGCACGCTTGGGCCGGATGATGACCTGGCAATCGTTTCAGGCGGGTCGACACAGCTTCTTGGCGTTCTTTCGGGCGGTAGAAACTTGTCGATTGATGCGCAATCACTGCTTCAACTCCAATCTGATTTGCTGAATTGGACGACGATCGAACTAACGGCCGACGCCGGAATTGAAATCACATCGGCACAGATCACCTCCACTGGATCGATTGTCGTTTCCGACGCAGTCGAATTCCAGTCCAACACCATGGTTCATTCAGACACCGTTCGATTTGAAGATACGGTTTCCGTCGCAGCCAATCGTGTCGTTCAACTGGATTGCATCTTGATCGATTCGGTTTCGCAAACGGAAATTCTCAAGTTGGGAGCGGGGGAACTTGTCTTGGCTGGCGTCAATACGTTGACCGACGCTGTCGTCGTCCAGGCCGGAACGTTACGTGTCGACGGGTCGCTCGGCCCCGCAGCAGACGTCGCGGTGCAATCCGGAGCCGTTCTGTCCGGCAGCGGACAGGTCCTTGGCGCACTGACCGTCAACGGAGGAACGATTGCCCCCAACGAGGTCACGCCGTCTAGTCAAACCGGTCAGCTTCGGTTCGGGTCAATGGTGTTGTCACCGGACGCGATTTTTGAAATCAATGTTGATGGACAGCAGGTCGGCCAGTCCCTGGATTCAATTGCCATCACTGATCAGCCGATCGACATTGCCGGCGCGATCCTGCATCTAGACTTGTCGGTCACGCTGCCTGGCGACACCGAGTTATTGATTGTCCAAAACGATTCCAGCGGGCAAATTGCCGGCCGATTTTTCGCCGACTTTGACGAAAACGGAAACCCCCTAGCGAATCCGCGCGAACTGGTCGAGGGCGCACTTGTCTTGAACCAGTTTGGTCCCGGCGGTTCGGCCTTGCCAGCCTACATCACGTACTTCGGCGGCGATGGAAACGACGTGACGATCGTGACCGCCGGTGACCGTGTACAGAGCGACGGCAACGTGACCGTCATCACACGAAGCGGAGTGAATCTTCACATTCGTAGCGGGAATTCCTTTGCCGACGCACAAAACGCCGTTCCGATTATTCGACCCATCGCGGGACTCAATGGAAGAACGCTTTCGATCGATGCAATTGCCGCCGGAGCAGAACTTTACATCGACGTCGATGGGTTTGTGGACGTCGGTCCGAACCCGCTGCACTTCGACGCCGATATCGTCTTCGATACCTCTGCGGTCGGCGGCAACGCCCAAGTCACGCTGTACGACAGTGTGCATTCAAGCGTCGATTCGCCAGACCAATTTGAAGTGGAATACATCTCTGCGGACGAGGCAATCTACACGGTCAATCATGCCGATGCTGTTGCGCCCGACTATCGAATCTTGACCACAGACGTTCGACATGTCGACGTGCAAACGACAGCTCGCGCTTTGTTAATCGAATTGACTGATTCGGATGACGAACTGATTGTCAACTCGGACACGGATCCGGATTTCGCGGGGATTTCAATTGAAACCGCAAGCGTTACCAACGAGTTACGAATCCGTCAGCCCCAGGAAATTCTAAACATCGACGGTCGTGATGGTGACGATGTTTTGATGTTCTCCAGCTTTGGAATGAACTTGATTGCCGTACCAACCGTGGTTGGCGGCAACGGAAACGACCAAGTCACATGGAATGCAGATGTCACCGTGGGCGAAAATAGTGCCATGCGTGACATGACAATTCAAGCCGAGGCGATCTCGATCGGCGGAGACATTCGTTTGGTCGGAGGCGGCAACGTCCAAGTCGTCGCATCGGATCAATTGGACGTCACATCGACAATCGACGCGACAACAGGCCAACTGATTTTTGATTCCGGCGCCGTCTCAAGTGACCTGTCGTCGGCGCAATTGTTCAGCTCCGCGACGGGTAGCGCCATTTCGTTGCACGGAGGCGACTACTTGATCGGCGACATCACCGCAGTTTCAGGGACGGTTCATCTGGGTACGGCAATCGGACTCGGCACCATCGGTTCCGTCCGGCAAGCTGCTGGAACATCTATCGATGCCCTTCTGGTAACCGCGGACTCCACCGGTCTGCTCGAATTGGGATCGTCATTGAATCAGATTGTTGAAGCGGAATTAGTGGCGGCCGACGCCGTGATGGTACTTGATTCGTCCGACGACTTGACCGTTTCGGTTTCCTCCGGAAGTTCCGTCGATATCCAGACCGCCGGTGATTTGTACATAGATTTTGTGTACTCGTCGGGCGCGGATGCGAGGTTATTCGCTGCCGGAAACATTCTGGGACAACCGGGCCAAACCAACGTGCATGTAGCCGCTGAAAACGTCGAACTTTTGTCGGGAACGCAGTATCCGGGTCTTTCCAATATGCCCGGCACCGTCGCGTCGATAGGTTCGGCGTTGGTACCAATCCGCATCGCCGCCGCACAAACCCTCTCGGCGACGACCTCCGGAACCAACGGTTCAATTTTCATTGCCAGTCCTGCGGTTTCCGGTTTACCATTTTCCACCGGCTCGCTCCCAATCGGGTTGATCGACGCAGGGGCAGGTCGAATTGAAATTGATGCAGTTTCGATCGACGACGCGTATGCCGTCGCCGACGTTGATTTGATCGCGGCGGCGATCCGGTTGAATGCCGATTTGGGAATCGGAGGCTCGCAAACGCTCGCGGTCTCCGGAGTGGCTGACTTGGAAGCAGTCACCGGTTCAGGCGTCATTAAAATCGACGTGATTTCGGACCGAAACGTCAATCTGTCCCGCGTTGTCAACGACGGCGGAACCGGTGATGCAATTTTGATTCAACACTTCGGCGAACACCGGTTGTCGATCACCAATGTCGAAAACGCCAACGGTGACATCAACATCGTGACCGAAACGTCCTCGATTGATGTGCTGCAGAATGTCTCCGGCAATTCCCTGTCGGCCGCAGCCGATGGCAACATCAACCTGCAAACCCTTGGCGGCCAGTCCGACATCTCGGTGCGAGGCGAGGTGTCCAGCGATTCCGGAGACGTCACGATTGCGGCGACGCGGAACCTGGTCTTCACACCGACCGGCAGCCTGAATTCCGCCGACGGCAACGTTTCTTTGATCGCTGGAAACCCCGCAGTGAACGCGACAACGGTTTCTTCCAGCACGATCGCGTTGATGGACGGATCGTTGATCGATGCCGGCATCGGCACCGCATCACTGACGGCGCCAGGTAATATTTTTGTTTCGGCGATTCGTTCGACTAACCCCGCGGAGGCGATCACGGTTGAATCAATCAATGGCGAATTGATCGATTCCGGAGACCAGGACACCGACCTGGTTGCCGATTTTGGGACGGTTCGGATCGATGTCCATGGTGGCATCGGTGGCGATAACACATTGGAAACCCAAATCGGCAACCTTGACGCTGTCGTGCGTGGCGCCGGCGATTTGAGGATCGATGAAGCGTCGGCAATCAACCTGGTCGATGTTGATACCTTCGATGGCTTGATTGAAATTGTGGCCGAAGGAACCATCGTGGTTGATCGATTGGTCTCCCAAAACGCCAGCCAGATCGACGGACTTGCACACCACGACATTCACTTGACCGCAACGGGTGACACCAGTGACATACTGGTCCGGTCACTCGTCGGACAAGGCGTAACCGATGTGGAGTTGATTGTCGGCGATGACGTTTTAAAATTCGGGAATGACAGTTTGTTGCTCGCCGACGATTTGGCAATCACCAGTTTCAACCGCACCAGCGACTCCGCCAATGCAGTCAACCTGCGGACAGACGTCAACGACCTGGAATTAACGGTGCTGGGTGCGGCGCGCGGGGACGTACAAATCGATGAAATCAATTCGATCCGTCTGGCGTCGTCGGATCGAAACGATGATACCGAAGTCGTCTCGACCACCAACGGTGAAATTCGCATCAACGCTGCGGGCAAAATCGTTGTGGATGATACGTCGACGATTAATGACGGCGCGTCTTTGAGAAACGACGTCGAAATTGTCGCCGGTGGACAGAACGGGCGAATCCGACTGGCCGCCACGGAATCGATACGCCTGGGTGACCTCGTTCAAATCCACGCACAGCAAACTCAAATCGCTTCGGTAACGATCGATTCCGCCGAAATTGTTTTCGGGGAAGGGTTTCAAATCGAAACGGGCGACGGAATTGGTGTCGCACGTGTCTTTGCAACCCGTCCCGATCATGATCTTTCCGGGACCGCGTTTTATGATGCTTCCACCGTTTCAACGAATCGGTTGGAACAGGCTGCTGTCAACGATGCCACCGGAATCTTAACGGTAGACATCGGCAATGACGGTGAACGGGGACTGACGATCAACATCGATTGGGGTGCCTCGTCAAATCGCTTTCAGCAAATTGATTTGCTCAGCGGCGATGCCGATCCGTTGCAA
>JAGQPO010000007.1 GCA_020426665.1 Planctomycetales bacterium | reverse complement strand
GCGATGGAATACACGACGGTGATCGTGGCCGGTGCCAGTACCCCTGCACCGCTCCAGTACATCGCGCCTTACGCGGGAACGGCCATGGCAGAACAGTTTATGTTCAACGGCGGTCACGCGTTGATCGTGTACGACGATCTTTCGAAACAAGCCCAGGCCTACCGCGAATTGTCGCTGCTGATGCGTCGTCCGCCAGGGCGTGAGGCCTATCCTGGTGACGTGTTCTACTGCCACAGTCGCTTGCTGGAACGTTCAGCCAAGCTATCGGCCGAACTGGGTGGTGGGTCGCTGACCAGTTTGCCCATCATTGAAACACTTGAAGGTGAAGTGTCGGCCTATATTCCTACGAACGTGATTTCGATCACCGACGGCCAGATCTATTTGCAACCCGACTTATTCTTCGCTGGTATTCGTCCAGCGATGAACGTCGGTATTTCTGTTTCTCGCGTCGGTGGTGCAGCACAGATCAAGGCGATGAAGAAGGTCGCCGGTGGTTTGCGTTTGGACCTCGCGGCGTTCCGCGCCCTGGAAGCATTCGCACAACTGGGAACCGACCTGGACCCCGCCACACAGGCTCAACTGGATCGCGGTTACCGGATGGTCGAATTGCTGAAACAGCCCCAGTACCAACCGCTGTCCGTCGCCGAGCAAGTGGTCAGCTTGTACGCCGGAACCAAAGGCCACCTGGATGACGTCGACATCAAGTCGGTCCAGCAGTGGGAACGCGATTTCTTGCAGTTCATCAACGACAAACACAGTTCGTTGCTTGGGACGCTGACCGAAAAAGGCGACCTGTCCGACGAGGTTGTTTCAGGTCTTGAATCAGCGATCAAAGATTTCAAAGCGGGCTACAAACCCGCCGCCTGAGTTCACATCCCAATTCACACACCCCGTTATCGTTTAACGATTCATGGCCAACGCAAGAGCGCTTGATAAACGACGCAAGTCGATCCGCAACATCCGCAAAATCACGCGGACGATGGAGCTGATCGCGACGGCGCGATACAAGAAAGCGATGGACCGGGCGCAAGCTGCAACGGCCTACACCGAACAAATCACAAGGATTGTCGGTCGGCTCGCCGCAGCAGGTCTGGATGTCAAGCATCCGTTGCTGGAACAACGAGATGAAGTCAAAAACGCCCGGGTTCTGGTGCTGACCAGCAATCGAGGATTGTGCGGCGGTTACAACTCGTCCATCTTGCGTGAAGCCACCCCGCTGGTCCGAGAGTTACGCACATCGCTGCCGAACGTCAACGTTGACGTCAGCGGCAAACGAGGTGTCGATGGACTGTCCTTTCGCGGGATCCGTCCTGACGAACGGCATCTAAATTTCGAAGATCAACCGAAGTACGACGAAGTCGAAAAGATCGCTGAAAGTTACCTGTCACGATACGTCACCGGCGAATTAGACCGCCTGGACGTCGTCTACACCAAGTTCATCAGCACATCGAAACAAATTGCGACGGTCGAAACGCTCCTTCCACTCGGATCGCTAAGCGACTCCGATGCCCCGCAAGAAGACGCCGGCAAGAATGTTGAATATGAATTCTTGCCGTCCGCCGAAAGCATTTTGGAAGAGGTTGTTCCGACCAGTTTCAAAGTCCGTTTGTTCAAGTGCTTCTTGGACGCGGCGGTCAGTGAACAGGTCGCTCGAATGATCGCCATGAAGGGCGCAACCGAGAACGCAGGCGACATGATCAAGCAACTTTCGATGACGTACAACCGGGCACGACAAAGTCAGATCACCGGCGAGATCATGGAGATCATCGGCGGCGTCGAAGCTTTGGAAGGCTAAATACAAACAAACAATTCAACCAAAACAGAAGGCGATCGGTCGCACCACGCGGCCTTTTCCCCACTGCACCACGTTTTTAGCGAAGAAGAATAGTATGTCCACCGCAACGGAAACTGGCGTCATCGGCAAAGTCACACAGGTCATCGGGTCGACGTTCGATGCCGAATTCCCCGAAGGCCAAATGCCCAAGATTTATAACGCCCTTGAAGTCAAAAGTGAGCACAAGGGTGTCTCGATCGACTTGGTCGGGGAAGTCCAACAGCACCTCGGCGGCGGACGTATCCGGGCGATTGCACTGGGCAGCACCGACGGGATGATGCGTGGAATGGACGTGGTCGACACCGGCAAACCCGTTGCCGTACCGGTCGGAAAAGAAACGCTGGGCCGCGTCTTCAACGTTCTCGGCCAGCCCATCGATAAACGTGGTGATGTCACCGCGGAAGATTATTGGCCGATTCACCGTCAAGCTCCCCCCGTCAACGAGCTTTCCACCAACACCGAATTGTTCGAAACCGGGATCAAGGTCGTCGACTTGCTGACCCCGTTCGTCCGTGGTGGTAAAGCCGGTCTGTTCGGCGGTGCAGGATTGGGCAAGACCGTGATTTTGACGGAGTTGATCGCTCGAATCGCAAGTAGCCACGGCGGTTATTCGGTGTTCGCCGGAGTGGGTGAACGGACTCGCGAGGGTACCGACCTGTGGTTGGAAATGCAGGAAACGGAAATCGGTCAAACCGGTCGCAAGGTCATCGAACAAACATGCATGGTGTTCGGCCAAATGAATGAGCCCCCAGGTTCGCGGCTCCGCGTCGCACTGTCGGCCCTGACCATGGCAGAATACTTCCGCGACACAACCGGTGCAGACACGCTGTTGTTCGTCGATAACATTTTCCGATTCTCGCAAGCCGGTTCGGAAGTGTCCGCGTTGTTGGGACGGATGCCGTCGGCGGTGGGATACCAACCCACGTTGGCAACGGAGATGGGAGCGTTGCAAGAACGGATCACATCGACCAAGAAAGGGGCAATCACATCCGTGCAAGCGGTTTATGTGCCGGCGGACGACCCGACCGACCCCGCGCCGGCAACCGCTTTCGGCCAATTGGACGCGTTCATCTATCTGGAGCGGTCAATTTCGGAAAAAGGGATCTATCCCGCGATCGACCCGTTGGCGTCTAACTCGCGGATCTTGGATCCACAATACGTCGGTGATCGCCACTATGCGATCGCACGACGCGTTCAAACGACGCTGCAACGTTACCGTGAATTGCAAGACATCATCGCGATTCTTGGTGTCGATGAATTGAACGAAGACGACAAAACAATCGTGCACCGCGCCCGTCGGATCGAACGATTCCTGTCGCAACCGTTCTTGGTCGCCGAAGTCTTCACCGGAAAAGCCGGTGAGATCACGCCTCTGGAAGACACGATTCGTAGTTTCGAAGAAATCTGTGACGGTAAGTGGGATCACCTGCCAGAGCAAGCCTTTATGTACGTCGGCTCGATTGAGCAGGCTGAAGCACAGGCCAAGAAGATGGAGAAGAAGTAAGCCATGGCAATACGCTGCATCGTTGTCACACCTGAACGTACCGAATTGGATTGCGAAGCCGATTCGGTCACGTTGCCGATGTTCGACGGATCGCTCGGTGTTCTGCCGGGCCGCGCTCCGATGATCGGTCGGTTGGGGTTTGGCACACTTCATCTTTCTACCGCCGCAGGCCCCCAACAGTTCTTCGTCGACGGCGGCTTCGCCCAAGTCGAAGGCAACGTTGTCAGCGTATTGACCGCACGGTCCATCTCGGTTGATATGCTGGATGTCGGAGACGCTGAAAAGGCGCTTGAGGAGGCTCAAGAGCTGCCCGGATCGACTCCGGAATTGATGCAAATCAAAGAGACCGCCGTCAATCGGGCACGCGGTCAGTTGCGTTCGGCACGCTAACGTTTCGTCAACTTTTATTTCTGCTGTACGACGGACTTCCAGTCCGTCGATACCGACGTTTTTCGACGGTAGCGGAAGTCGACAAGACTTTCCGGGATTCCTGACTCCAGCACGAAACTGTTGACGAGTTGCGCTACCGTAAAACCGAATCGGTCACTGCCCGACACCTTTCAGACTGACCGCATCGATTTCTTCATACTTGGTCGAGTGCGTGGTATCGATCGTGATGCGGATGGCGTCAACGGTGAACGTGGTAACCGGCCAAGAGACTTGGTAGTCCACCGGGGTTCCTGGCTGACTGTCGTCCGGCCCAGTGGTCATCACATGGAATTGGCCGGTCACGGCGTCGCGAACTTCAATTGTCTTGACAAAACCATTGCCGAAGGTTTCGCGAATCACGGCCCCGGAGGAATAGACCGGAGTGTCAAACCCGACGGTCAGTGATTGGTCACCACTGTTGGCATATCGTGGTGCCCAGGCCGTCCTGGCGTCACCGTAGGCAAACGTGTTGGGCGCACCCAACGCGTCGGACGCCGACCATCCGAACGGACTGTATTGGGAACTGAACGCGATCACCGTGGATGCGTATTGCCATAGTTCCACGTCAAACGCCGCAGTGAATCGATCGGCAACAGGTTCGCCCTGGATTCCATTTTCATTCTGGTCCATCAAATTTCCGGCGACGTCCGAAATTTCCGGTCCAATAATGAACGAGTAATTTCCGAAATCGTTTTGAGTCGCGAAGAGCATCCGATAGGTGTCATCGGAAACTTGTTGGATTGCGTCAACGGAAATCGATCCATTGGGACCGACGAGGCTTGCAACATCGGCGACGGTGAAGGTGGCCGGATCGATCGGTTCGCTAAAGATCAAGTCGATGTGATCGATCGGACCGCTGTGTGCGGTATCGGGATTGGTAGCGACGATTCGAGGTCCGGTTGTATCTGGGGCAACCACCCCGCGAAGTTTGACCGCATCAATCTCTTCAAAGCCGAATGTATGATTGGTATCGATCGTGATTCGAATCGCATCGACATCGTACTGCGTCATCGGCCAAGTCACGAAGTGGTCGACGGGTGTCCCCGGTTGGCTGCCATCCGGCTCGGTTGAAACGACGTGATACAGTCCCGTTTCAACTTCGCGGGCTTCGACCATGACCACAAAACCGTTGCCATAGGTTTCACGAATGATTGCCCCGGTTGAACGAACAGGAACTGCGAATCCGACCGTCAGTGTCTCCAGGTTTCCGTTGGGAGAACTGGGTGCCCATGCGGTACGTGAGTCGGCATAAACCAGCGTATCGGGTCCGCCGATCGCTTGGGCCGCCGACCAAGACGTCGCGCTGTACTGGGAACTGAAATCGATCACTGTGCTTGCGTCCTGCCAAAGTTCGATTTCAAAGGCAAGTTCGAATCGATCCAGAATGGGGTCACCACCGTTGCCGTCTCCGTCCTGATCGAGTGGATTGCCGGCCAAATCGAAAATGTCCGGAAGCACAACCAATTGATACGTTCCCCAAGCATCCTGCAGTGGGAACGTAATCCGATAATGACTTTCGGAAACTCGATCGACCGAGTTGATCGGGATGGCGCCGCCGGGACCGTCAAAACTGGCGACATCATCGACGGTAAAGGTTCCGTCTTGGATCGGCTCGCTGAAGATCAAATCGATTTGATCAATCGGGCCGGGATGTCCTGCGTCGGGCGTCGATTCGATCACCGTCGGGCCGGCCAGATCGGGCGCCGGAACACCCTGCAGTAACACCGAATCAATTTCTTCGTAGTTGGTTGAATGATCGGTATCGATTTCGATTCAGACGGCGTCGACCGGAAAACTTGTTAGGGGCCAGTTGGCGGTGTAATCCACAACCTGGCCGGGCAGAGAGTCGTCGGGTCCCGTCGATACATCCCAAAACAAACCCGTATCGGCTTCGCGGACTTGGATCGATCGAACGAATCCATTGCCAAAGTTCTCGCGAATTTGGACACCGCTTGCCAAAACCGGTTCGGCAAAAGCGACGGTTAAATGTTCCGTGGTCCCATTGATGTTGGCCGGCGCCCATGCGTCGCGACTGTCGCCGTAAACGAACGTATCGGCCGGCCCCAGCGCTTGTGCGGCCGACCAAGACGACGCACCGAATTGCGAACTGAACGAAACAATTGCATCGGCATATTGCCACAATTCGATGTTGAAGTTGATTACATATTGGTCATCCAGTGTTTCGCCGTCGACCGAGTCTTCGTCTTGGTTCATCGGCAACCCATCCAGATCCAAGATGTCGGGTCCGATGGTCAGTGAGTAATCGCCGTAAACTGTTTGCGGCGGGAAGGTGATCTCGTACTGAGTGCTCGACAATCGATTGACGGAGGTTGCAACGACGTCTCCGGACGGTCCAGTAAACGCGACGACATCGTCCAGGGTGAACGTGCCGTCTTGAATCGGTTCGTCAAATGTCAATTCGACGCGATCCACCGGCCCCTCCGTGCTGCCGTCCAGAGACGATTCTTCGACCCGCGCGCCATCGGTGTCCGGCACTGTCACACCACGCAGTTGTACCGAATCGATTTCCTCATAGGCATTTTGATTGTGATCGGTATCGATGGTGATCCGAATCGCATCGACGGGATATTCTGTTTGCGGCCAGGTGACCTGGAAGTCAAAAGGAACGTTTGGCAAACTGATGTCGATCGGATCGGCGACATTGATGTATTGCCCTGTGATCGCATTTCTGGCTTCGACTTTCCGAACGTGCCCGTTACCGAACGTTTCCCGAATCACGACGCCACTGGCCAACAACGGTTCGGCAAAACCCACCGTCAAAAACTCCTGGGTACCGTTTTCAAAACGCGGTGCCCATGCCGTTTCAATGTCACCATAGCTGAATGTGTTCGGCGCACCGAGAGCTTGAGTCGCCGCCCATGCAGTCGAAGTAAACTGAGAACTAAAATCGACCACGTGATCGGCATACAACCAGCGTTGGATCTCGAACTGCACGTCTAGCTGGTCGTCGTTCACCTCTCCACCGATTCCGTCTTGATCCAAATCGATCAGGTTTCCGGCGATGTCCGTGATGGGACCTCCGATGGTTAAACCGTAGGCTCCGAGCGCATTTTGCAAGGGAAAGACGACGTCGTATTCTTCGGCGGAAACCTGAGCAATACTTG
This sequence comes from Planctomycetales bacterium, assembly GCA_020426665.1. Taxonomy (GTDB): domain Bacteria; phylum Planctomycetota; class Planctomycetia; order Pirellulales; family Pirellulaceae; genus Stieleria. The sequence goes on along the minus strand of JAGQPO010000007.1, from coordinate 7,362 downwards.
TCACATTGATCGTTCCGCCGGGCCCGGTAAAGCCTGAGATTCCGGCGGGCGTAAACGACCCCGGTGAGATCGGTTCATCAAACGTGATGCGTATTCGATCAAGCGGTACATCGATGGCTGAATCGGGAAAGACGTTGACGATGTAGGGTCCCACTGTGTCGGGGATGATCGTGAATTGGGCTGCATACCGATCCCCAACGCTTTCGCCGTTGACACCATTTGCATTTTGATCCATCAAATTGCCAAACACATCGCTGACATCCGGTCCGAAGTTCAGTGTGTAATCACCCAGGGCGGACTGTGAATCGAAAATGATCTGGAACGTTCGGCCGGCAGAGTCCGGTACCGGCACAACATCGATCACGTTGATTTGGCCGAGCGGACCGACGAAGCTGACGACATCTTCGGAAGTCAAGGTCCCCGGTTCGATGCGTTCATCAAAGGTAACGGTGACACGGTCTTGAGCCTTCATGACTTCGCCACTGGGGTTTTGCCCCACGACGATAGGCCCGCTGAAGTCCAGCGCGACGGCAGCGGCGACGTTCAATCTGCCGCCGGTAGTCGTGCGGTTTTCAAGTGCAGGCAAGGGATCCACCGTGTCAAAGATTCGGTCCCGTATTTTGGCGTACGACCAATCCGGATGTTGGCTACGCAACAGCGCCACCGCTCCGGTGACGTGCGGCGTTGCCATCGACGTCCCGCTAAATGTGCTGTAGGTGTTGTTGCGCGTCGTGCTCAGGATGCCAACCCCCGGCGCGCCAAGATCGACCTGTGTTAATCCGTAGTTCGAAAACGTTGCCAGGGCGTCGTTGTGGTCCGTTGCAGCGACGGCAATCAGGTTGTCTTCAACAAAGTTTCCCGGATAAAACGCTACCGAGTCGTTGTCATCACCGACCAGATCGGGTCCACCGTTGCCCGCAGCGGCGACGACGACGTGATCGGCCGATCGTGCATACTCGATCGCATCGGCCAGCACCTGAGAATACGAACCATTAAATCCCCAGCTGTGGTTGGAGATCACGGCGCCGTTGTCGACTGCGTATTGGATCGCATTCACGGCGGCGGCAATTGAACCACTTCCCTGAGCACTCAGAAATTTGACAGCCATGATTTGCACGTTCCAAGCGACGCCCGCGACACCGATCGAGTTGTTTGCAACGGCACCAATCGTCCCGGCAACGTGAGTCCCATGATTATGGTCATCCATCGGATCGCCGTCGTTGGAAACAAAGTCGTATCCATGGACGTCGTCAATAAAGCCATTGCCGTCGTTGTCGATTCCGTCGCCGGCAATTTCACCGGGATTGGTCCAAACATTCGCGGCAAGATCGGGGTGCGAGTAATCCACCCCGGTATCGATGACGGCAACGACGATGTTGTTGCCCGTTGTGACATCTCAGGCTTGCGGCGCATCAATGTCGGCATCAATGGTACCGCCGGTTTGCCCCGTGTTATTGAGTCCCCAGAGACTATCGAAATCGGGATCGTTAGGGATGGCGGCAATCGAAACCTGGTAATTCGGTTCCGCGTAAACCACGCCGGGATGGTTGCGATAAAAATCCAGCGACCCGTTGACGTCCAACCCGTTTGGAAGCGCAACCTGGTGCAATCCAGGAATTGATTCAAACGTTGCGATTCCGGTGGGCGCATAGGCGTCGGCATCACTGTGGTATCGCACCAAAACACTTGTCGTGTCGTACGCCCCCTGATCAATATTTAACGAAGAATACTCCGCCGCCAATGCCCCGTCTAACAACACTCGCCTTTCCAACTTTTCGGAGCCAACCGGCCGGCGTCGTCGTCCGCGGTGAAAAGTTTGTCGTTTGCGTTTCATCGTGGACGCCTTGCTCAATCGAGTGAAATAATCGTCGACACATGGCGCAACTTGAGCCCACGCCATGAGAGGTTGCCGAAAAACCAACCACGAAAGAGTCTATCGATCAGCGCGCACCGATTCCGGTCGATTCATACCGTCTTACGTTTTTGTAAAGATTTTACCGTTGCATAATTCGCGGACACTCGGTCAACAATGCTTCAAGGGTTCACTCAATCGTTTTGCCGTCTTGATGCTTGGAGTTCCATTGTGTTCACGTACCCAAAAACTCTATCCGGCTAGTGACGCGTCCAGATTTAGTTTTAGGGTTGGGAACGTAGCGGAAGTCGTCAAGACTTTCGTGAATTGCTGGACGATTCGAAACTCTTGACGGTATTCCGCTACTCGAAAACCAAGCTGCGGCGGAAGCACTATTGCACCGGTGCCTACTTCGGCGGGTCGCCCTGGAAGGTGTGGCGTTGGGGAGTTGGTTTAAGGCGTCCTTGCAGGGTGAACAGTTGGACCAGTCCCTCATTGAGCAGTCTTTCTCCGGCGCCGACTTCGGCGAGTGTTGTGTCGCTTGCGCCGTAACCACCGCGGGCCGCCGACAATAAATCCGGCAGGTAGCGCGGCCAATCATAGGGGCCGTTGCAGCAGTAACCGAACAGGAAACTGTGCTCGACGCCCGACTTGCTTCGAAAATCCCTTTGGAATTGATGAAAGGGTTCTCCAGGAAGTGTCACGACGGCGATTTGATCATTGATCAACAGCGTGGTTACGCCGAGTTGCAGTTGTTGGTCTCGTTCCCAACGGTTGCGGAATTGCGTGTGGAACGTTGCACTGGAGAATGATTCGGAGACCCCTGGTTCCGCTTCGACAAAAGCAAGCGCCCTTTGCACTTCTGCGGCGAGCGTTTCCCCCAATACTCTGACGACGTCGAAATCTTTTTCGCGATCATCACCGCGAGCCATCATCAACGGATTTATGTCGCCGCCGGCTCCTTGAATGAAAATGCACATGCAATCGTCGCCGCAACTTTGCTCGACGATTTCCCGCATCACGCCCGGATAGTCCGCCGAGATCTGGCGATTCCTCGGGCCCAGCACGACCGGATGGCAGGCATAGGTGACCAGCACGGCGCGTGTACGATTGTCTTCATCGGTGACTCGGATCACTCCGACTTGTGGATCGACACTTCCGTATGGAATTCGCTGGGGGTTCTCGAAGTGCGTGACCGCGTAGTCGCCACGCTGGACAAGCCGGTTGTATCCCAGTTGGATCTGGCTCTGGGATGCCTTGAAATAGCCACGAAAAAGATTTTGTTGCGCTTCTTTGATCGCGGCCAATAAACGTTGGTCAACCGTATTCCGCCACGGTTCCTCCGGTGTCGGAAAATCCTCTTGGGAGAGTTTGGGACCGGCGTGGGTGTGCGTGTTCATCAACAACAGACGGTCGACTCCGATCGCGGACATTTGGTCATGCAACCAGGGAGAGTTGTAAACGCAAAGGTCACAAACCACCATCGCGACAGACTCTTGAACGGATTGCAGCACTATCACACGCGCAGAAACCGGATCGTGTACACCCTCGGTCGGCTTGGCGGAGGAGTACCCTTGTGTCAGACCGCCGACCGGTGGTGTGATATCAACCGAGGACAATCCGACACGAATTTCCGCATGCACTGTCGACGTGATAAGCAACGCAATGGAAAACACGAGCGAAAATCGGATGCGGTCAATGGTTTTCACGAGTTCAATAATTTTCATGCACTGATTACTCCGTGTGGCTTTGGCGAGCGCCGTGAATCGACTAATACAGGGGACTATAGATCGGCTTACAACGCTGTGTCATTGTCTCACAGCATGGTGTTGGCGTAAAAGCCGTACACCATCCAGTAGACGGTGATCGCGACGATGATACTGGACGCCACCACGATTCCGCCGATGATGCGTGTGCGTTTGATTTGCCACCACATCAACAGCCCGGTCAAACCCCAGGTCACCATGGCAATCGCCATCGTGTCAACGAACAGTGACCAAATCATGCGTCCGTTCCAATGGGGCGGTTGACCATGTGTGGTATGGAGACGCAAAAAGAATGCTCGCGAGGACATGCCGTGGTGTCCTTCGTATTGCGTCACATCGACGTGCCCATCCTTCAATACGTAGGTTACCCGAGCAGGTTGCCCGTCGACTTCGGCCAAGAAATTCAACTTGGTCCAGCCAAACGGTTTGGGGGCCGCATTCGGACTGACATCCATCTGTTTGAAGATCGCCTCGGCGGACTGTTTCGCCAATTCCATCGGGTCCTGGTCCAGTTGGATATGATTAATCTTTTGCAATAACCGCTTCGGTTTGAAGTCTTCAGCGGGGTGTCTAGCGACGTGCGATTGACGTGTGATGGGATCGATGTGAACGACATGTTTGTTCCCATCGGCAGGTACTTCGAACATCAATTCGTTTGTAAATTCCGCACACGGATCTTCGGCCAACTGAATCGAGGCGTCTTCGGATGCCGCTTCAATCGCACGTACGACCTGGGCGGCCAAAACATCCGGTGACGGAAAGTCATTCAAGGGTGTGCTTTCGATGACCGCACGAGGTACGGGCGAAATCGAAACGTGTGGAAACAGAGACTGATGGTTGAACATCGCGCCGGTGATTCCATACAGAAACACCCAAGGCAGCAAAAACAAACCGGCATACAAATGCGTTCGTCTGGCCAACATCATCAGTCGTGGTGGCAAACGTCGCCGCCGGGGAGATCGTGTTTCAGATGATGATACGGGCGTTTCGGAAGTTTCGGTCTGTTCGTCGGAATTGGTGCGGGTGGTCTTTGACATAACGGCCTATGGGATGAATGGTGAACCGCATTCTATCGACGCGCGGCCGTTTTACGAAACAGCTTCGTCAATCCCCACGGACTGCTTTTCCGGTTTGGCCAGCCATGCGTACACGGCGGGGATGACCAGACAGGTGAGTAGGGTGCTTGTGATCAGCCCTCCGATCACCACCGTCGCCAAGGGGCGTTGGATCTCGGCACCATCACTGGTCGAGATCGCCATCGGCAGAAAGCCCAGACTGGCAACAAAGGCGGTCATCAAGACGGGGCGCAGGCGGTCGTTTGCCGCTTCGAGTGCGGACTGTTTAGGAGTGTGCCCGGATTTGCGATGGTTTTCCGCATCGCTGACCCAAACGAGTCCATTGAGAACCGCGACGCCGAACAACGCAATGAAACCGACGCCGGCGGCGATGCTGAACGGCATTCCGCGCATCATGAGCGCGAACACACCGCCACTGGCCGCAATCGGGACGCACAAGAAAATCAACGATGCCAATCGCATCGATCGGAAACTCGTATGCAGCAGCAGGAAGATCACCAGTAAGACGAGTGGTGTGATCAACAATAGACGTTGACTGGCCGATTGCAGGTTTTCAAAGTCTCCACCCCATTGCAGTTCGTAGCCCGACGGCAGATCAACTTTTTGTTCGACCAAATGCTTTGCCTCCGCGACAAAGGTTGCCACGTCACGTCCCCGGACGTTAGCCGAAACAAAGGTGCGGCGGCGCCCGTTATCATGTTCCACCGTCGGCGGCGTTTGTTCGATCACAACGTCTGCCAATTCACCCAGCGGCACCGGTTTTCCACCGACGTTGGAAACGGGCAGCTGGGCGAGGTGGTCGGCATCGTGACGCCACGATTCGGGAAGTCTGACGCGCAGGGGAAATCGGGCTCGTCCTTGAAGCACTTCGCCAACGTCTCGACCTCCCATGGCGGAAACGACATCCATGACTTCCGAGACTTCGATCCCGTACCTCGCCAAGGCTTGTCGGTTCGGTTCGATCGTGATGGTTTCCAGAGTCGATTGGATGTCTGCTTTGACGTCTGCCGCGCCCGGAATATTACGCAGGACGCGCTCAATCTCTTTGGCTTTGCGCGCCAGCGTGTCCAGGTCATCGCCGTAGACCAGAATCGCAACGTCAGCTTTGACGCCTGCGACCAGTTCGTCGACTCGCATTTCGATGGGTTGTGTGAACCCGAATGCGACGCCGGGAATATTTTCCGTCAACACCGATTCCATATCCTGGATCAATTCTTCACGTGTCTTCGCCTGGGGCCATTGATCCGGCGGATGCAGCATGACCCAGACATCGGATTGATGAACGCCCATGACATCGTTGGCGATCTCGGGTCGTCCGGTTTTCGTAAACACGGTTTTGATTTCAGGCAATGCGACGAGTTCTTTTTCAATCAGACGCGCCATTTGCTCGGCGCCTTCCAATGACGCGCTGGGCAAACGAACAGCTTCGACCAGCAAATCCCCTTCATTGAGCCGCGGCATGAATTCCGCGCCCAACCCCAATGCGATCGGGATGCTGATCACAAACACGCACGCGGCTGCCGTGATTGTTGCCAAAGGTGCTTCGACGGCATGGCGGACGGCCGGCAGGTAAGCCCGCTTCAAAAGTCTTAGAAACCAGACTTCTTTTTCATTCGGAGTTTTCGGCAGAGCCAACGAAGCCAACGCCGGCATCAAGGTCATCGACAGGATCAGCGACCCAAATAATGCAAACAGAACCGTCAGTGCCATCGGCCGAAACAATTTTCCCTCGGTGCCTTCGAGCAACAAAACGGGGACATAAACCACGGCAATGATCAGTTCACCGAACATTGTCGGTCCGCGGACTTCGACGGCGGCGTCGCGAATGATTTTTAATCTCTGAATCACTCCGCCGGTGGTTTCGGAAAGTCGACGCACACAGTTTTCGACCATGATGACGGACGAGTCGACGATCAGTCCGAAATCGATCGCGCCTAAACTCATCAGGCTGGCCGAAATGCCGAAGGCCAACATCAGGTTTGATGCGAACAACATCGAAAGCGGGATCGCCAAGGCCACAATCAAGCCCGCGCGCAGACTGCCGAGCATGATCAACAAGACGACCGCGACCAATACACCGCCTTCGGTCAGATTCTTTAGAACGGTATTGAGCGTTCGACCGATCAGGTCCTCGCGGTCATAGATGATTTCCAACGTCACATCGTCGGGCAAGGTCAGGCGGATCTCGTCGATACGTTCCTTGACACTGGCGACGACGTCTCGCGAGTTTTCACCGATCCGCATCATCACCATTCCCGTCACGGCCTCCCCGCGACCGTCACGGCTGACCGCCCCTTGGCGAGGCATCGGGGCGACGCAAACATCGGCGATGTCGGAAAGCAATAGCGGAGTGCCTCGGTCACTTCGTCTAAGCACGATGTTCCGCAAATCATCTTCGCTGCGGATCAATGCCTGGCCGCGAATGAATCGCTGTTCGTCATGATGGACAACATACCCGCCTCCAGCGTTCATGTTACTCGCTTCGATCTTGGCGTACAGATCTTGCAGTGTTAAACCCAGCGACGTCAATTGGTCCGGGTCCGGACGGACTTCGTAGGTCTTGTAAAACCCACCCATCGTATTGATCTCGGTCACGCCGTCGACTTCTCTCAGCCGAGGCGATAGGTCCCATTCAAGAATGGATCGCAACTCCATCGGTGATCGCGAT
>JAGQPO010000120.1 GCA_020426665.1 Planctomycetales bacterium | reverse complement strand
TTTGATCATCGACCGCGGAACCGCATTGCCGGAAGAGAGTTTTACGCGCAACGTCGTGGATCGCGTGTCGTCGGTGGGAACGGCATTCATGGGACTGACCCTTGAGTGCGCGGTTTGCCACGACCACAAATACGACCCGATCACACAACGCGACTTTTACCAATTGTTCGCGTTCTTCAATAACTTCGATGGAGGTCCCGAGACCGGCGGACGTCAGGGACTGGACTTTAAGCGTGGACTGCAACCGCCGTATTTGGAATTGCCAAGTGACAGCCAAAAGGCCGAACTCGATCGGATCGATTTGGAAATCAAATCGCTTCAATCCAAAATCGATCAACTGACCGCCGCCGCGAAATTGGAACAGAAAACGGAACCGGGAGCGGATGAATCGAATGACGAACAGAAGCTTAAGGAACTAAACGCCAATCTAAAACGCATCACGCAGGACCGAGACCGGTTGATCGAATCGATCCCGGCAACGTTGGTGATGAAAGAACGCAGTGACGTCCGTCCCGCCTACATTCTGGTGCGTGGAAATTACGACCAACCGGGAGAACCGGTCCAGCGGAACACTCCTGGATTTCTGCCGCCGCTAGGATCCGACGAAGGGGGGCGCACCCGAATGGATTTGGCCCAGTGGATGGTTGATCCCGCCAATCCATTGACTGCCCGAGTCGCCGTCAACCGATTTTGGCAACAGGTGTTCGGTGTCGGAATCGTCAAAACCAGTGAAGACTTTGGCGCTCAGGGGCAACCTCCCAGCCATCCGGAATTACTTGACTACCTTGCCGTCCGTTTCGTCGAATCCGGCTGGGACGTCAAAGCGTTACTTCGAGAAATCGTTCTTTCAGACACCTACCAACAGTCATCTGTCGCGGAGCAGCAGCGGTTTATCAGTGATCCCGAGAATCGATTGCTTGCGCGAGGTTCGCGTTATCGTTACGACGCCGAGGTCATCCGCGACCAAATCCTGGCTGTCAGCGGACTGTTGAATCCGACGTTGTACGGCAAAAGCGTTAAGCCGCCGCAACCGGAAGGCCTTTGGAAAATCGTTGCGATGCCCAATTCGTACCCACGGGTTTTCGAACCTGATCAAGGTGACAAGATTTATCGTCGCAGTGTTTACTCGTTTTGGAAACGTGGGCTGCCCCCGCCACAGATGACGATCTTCGACGCCCCGACCCGAGAAAGCTGTACCGCCAGACGAGAGCGTACCAACACGCCGTTGCAAGCGTTGGTGTTGATGAATGAACAACAGTTCTTTATCGCAGCCATGACGTTTGCGGAAACTCTGCTTTCGGACACCGCACTGACGGACCAAGCACGTCTCGAAACCGCATACGAAACGATTACGTCAAAGGTCGCCGATCAGCAAACGGTGAACCGGTTAGTGGACGCCTTGCAGCAATTCAAAGATGTTTACCGAGATAATGGTGATGCTGCCGCTGCGATGATCGGGCTTCGTGAACGGTCGGATTCGGACGCCGAGATGACGGTTGATCAGAAAGTAGACCTTGCGTCGATGACGATGCTGGTGCATTCGCTTCTGAATTTGGATGCGACAAAAACGAGAGAATAATGAACGCTTCAACATCCAACAGTGACGACCGTCGCGGATTCTTGCGACGAAGTATCCTTACCGGCGGCTCAATGGGATTGGGCACAACCGCGTTTGCATCGATGCTGGCCCAAATGCAAAACAGCGCAACGGCCGCTTCGACGCCGGGTGACGGATTGCATTTTCCGGCACGGGCGAAACACGTGATCTTTCTTTTCATGGCCGGCGCGCCGAGCCAAATTGATTTGTTCGACGACAAGCCCGACTTGGAAAAACAGTTCGGTAAACCATTGCCGCCTAGCGTCAGCAACGGTCAGCGGGTCACCGCGATGACCAAGGGCAAAGAACAAATCGTTGCGCCGTCGATGTTCAAATTCGCACCACAGGGTGAAAGCGGTATCACGATGAGTGAATTGTTGCCGCATCTGTCGACCGTTGCCGACGACCTGTGCATCATCAAGACATTAAACACCGACGCGATCAATCACGATCCCGCGAAAACATTGATGTGTACCGGCTCGCAAATTCCCGGAAAAGCAAGCTTGGGATCCTGGCTCAGTTACGGACTGGGACGGATGAACGAGAACCTTCCCGACTTTGTGGTCATGAATTCAGCGTTTTGGACCGGTGGAACCGGAAACGTCCAGGCTTTGTACAGCCGCCTGTGGGGCTCTGGTTTCTTGCCTTCCAAACACCAGGGAGTCTCGTTCCAACCTTCCGGCGACCCCGTATTGTTCTTGTCAAATCCTGCCGGAGTGACACGATCGAGTCGACAGAAGATGCTGGAATTGGTGACCGAAATGAATCAACAGCATCTCGGCGAGGTCGGGGACCCGGAAATTCAAACGACCATTTCCCAGCAAGAGATGGCGTTTCGAATGCAAACATCGGTTCCAGAATTGACCGATCTAAGTGGTGAACCTGAACACATCCTGGCGCAGTACGGACCTGAGGTTCACAAAAGTGGATCGTTCGCCCGTAATTGTTTGCTGGCGCGAAGAATGGTGGAACGCGGAGTGCGATTCATTCAACTCTTCCATCGCGGCTGGGATCATCACGTCGGATTGCCAAAGAAGCTTCAGGGGCAAGCCTATGATGTTGACCAAGCCTGCGCCGGACTGATTTCGGATTTGAAACAACGCGGACTTCTGGACGAAACACTGATCGTTTTTGGCGGTGAATTCGGTAGAACCACATTTTGCCAAGGAAAACTGACGCCGACCGATTACGGACGAGATCATCACCCCCGATGTTTCAGTGTGTGGATGGCCGGCGGGGGAATCAAAGGCGGCATGACGTACGGCCAGACCGACGAATTCAGTTACAACATTGTGGAGAACCCGGTCCACATCCGCGATTTCAACGCAACGCTTCTTCACCAATTGGGCATCGATCATCGCCGGTTGACCTTTTCGTTCCGAGGGCTCGATCAAAGATTAACCGGTGTCGAAGAATCACACGTCATCAAAGACATTCTGGCTTAAAACCTAAAACCTACTGACTCTAACGGAATCGATGTATTGGGATTGAATTGATGAAAGACTTGCGCGCGATTGGGAATGACTTGTCGACACGCCCCGTCAATGTCTCGTTCGCCAACGGCGAAATACATCGATAGCCTGGGGATGCGGTCACAACGCTTTGCTTGTTCCCTTTCCCCAGGCTTTGGTTATGAATGCCCGTTGGGCAAACCCGTGCCCAAAGGAATACATCGATTCCGTTAGAGT
>JAGQPO010000119.1 GCA_020426665.1 Planctomycetales bacterium | reverse complement strand
GACATCCAGCGTATAAATGCTAGTCAGGAATGAGTGGTGTGATGTAGCGGGAGTCATCTGATTCATCTGTAATATCAGCGTCTGGATGTGCGTGGGTTAGACGCCGACGGATTGCTCCTCGAGTTCAGCCTGTTTCTTAGCCAACTTCTCTGCGTCGGCTTTCAGTTTCTTGTGATCTTGATCCTCTAAGAACTGGATCATGTCGCCGCGCAACTCGTAGTACTCGGGATGGTCCAGCACCTCAGCCCGTACACGCGGCCGATCGAACGGCATATCAAAGACCTTGCCGACTCGGGCTCGGGGCCCGTTGGTCATCATGACGACCCTGTCACTCATAAAAAGTGCTTCATCGACATCGTGTGTGATCATCAACGTCGTCACTTTGTCACGAACCAAAATCTCCAACAGGACTTCTTGCAATTCCATTCGCGTCAGCGAATCCAGCATCCCGAAGGGTTCATCCAACAGCAACATCTTGGGTTTCAATGCGAACGCCCGGGCGATCCCGACGCGTTGTTGCATCCCTTGGCTGAGCGATGCGGCGCGAGTGTGCAAACTGCTCCCGAGACCAACAAGGGTTAAGTAATAGGCGGCAACGTCATGGCGTTGTGATCGCGTGCCGTGGGGGTAGACCTGGTTGACACCCAGCAGGACGTTTTCCATCGCCGTCATCCAGGGCATTAAACAGGGTGATTGGAAAACGACGCCACGGTCGGGTCCCGGACCTTCGATTTCGTGGCCGTCGACGACAATTCCCCCGTGGGTGATGGGGTTCAATCCCGCGGCCATGGTCAAAACGGTGCTTTTGCCGCAGCCCGAGTGACCGAGCAGGCATACATACTCGCCTTTTTCCATGTTCAGTGTGAATTCCTCGACAATGACCGCCGGCCCGTTGGGCGTGTCGTAGGTCTTGCCAAGGCGATACATTTCAATGTAACCCGCCATTCATCCGCCTCTATCGTTGATGGTGTTTCGTTCGAAATCGTAGAAGTTGTTTGGAGTCCGCAAGCGGACTCACGATTGGCGTTCCCCCACGTCGCTCTCAGCCCGCGCGGCCGCGAGGCAATCGCAAGCTTCTCGGCTGCAAGTCCGGCAACTCGATCGGCGACGCTTCGGACGACATCGCTTCGTCGTCGCGAGACTTCTGCCGAACGGCGACCAGATAATTCGTGACGGCGTTCCGCAGGCCTTTGAAATTTTCGTTGTGGTTGAGAGCGGTTTTGTCTCGGGGCCGTTCCAGGTCGACGGTGAATGCCGGCCCCAGCGAAGCCTTCGGCCCCGGGTTAAGTGGAACGATTCGATCGGCCAATAGGATCGCTTCGTCGACGTCGTTGGTGATCAACAGACACGTTTGCCGCTCTTCTTCCCAGATCTTTAAGATCTCTTCTTGCATCACACTGCGGGTTAACGCGTCGAGAGCCGACAGCGGCTCATCGAGCAACAAAACGTTGGGTTTCATCGCCAATGTCCGCGCCAGCGAAACTCGTTGTCGCATCCCACCGGACAATTCGTGCGGTCGGCGATGAACGGCATGCGACAGGCCGACCATCTCGACAAATTTTTCGACGTGATCCCGCCGTTCGGCGCGAGTCCAATGCCGGAAAACACGATCGACCGACAACGCGATGTTGCCGCGCACCGTCAACCACGGCAACAACGAATAATTTTGAAAGACGATGCCCCGTTCCTGACTCGGCCCGGTGATGACTTTGTTATCCATCACGATTTCACCACTGTCGGGCGTTTCCAAGCCGGCCAGCAGTTTCGTCAACGTCGTCTTCCCGCTGCCGGAAAAACCAACGATCGCCAAAAACTCTCCTTTGCGTAGATTCAGGTTGATGTTGCTTAGCACTTCGTTTCGCGTCATGCCGATCCCATACCCCTTGCTTACCCCACGTATCGAAATCAAGGGTTCGGGAGACGCAGCACGCACCGCTACTTTGGGACGCGGTCGATCCAGGACTGCAATACTCATTGTGTTACGCCGCCTGAGGGTTTCCGAAGCTGACAAGGTTTCGCATGAAGATCATGATTCGGTCTAAAAACAGACCGATCAGTCCAATCACAATCACGCTGAACGCGATTCTGGCAAACGAGATTTCGTTATTGTTTTGGTACTCGTCCCAAACGAATTTTCCCAATCCCGGGTTCTGGGCCAACATGTCCGCGGCGATCAGAACCATCCACCCGACTCCCAAGCTGATTCGCATGCCGGCAAACATCAGCGGCAAGCTGGCCGGCAGCACAATTTTGAAAAGTTGCTGGGTCCATGAAAGCTTTAGCACCTTGGCGACATTCATGTAATCCTTGTCGACGCTTGATACACCCAGCGTCGTGTTGACCAATGTCGGCCACAAGGAACACAAGCAAACCGTGATACCGGATGTCAGGAATGCGATCGGCAACCATTGCGATCCGCCACTGGACATGGATAGGATGACCAATGTCGCAAGTGGCAACCACGCCAACGGGCTGACCGGTTTAAAGACTTGGATCAATGGAGTGATCGCCGCGTTGAACCACGGACTCATGCCGCACAACACGCCGATCGGAACTGCAATCAGCGTGGCGATCACAAATCCAAACGTCACAGTTTGCAGGCTGTTGAAAATCTGGTCCACAAACGTTGGCGAACTTGACGCTTGATAGTTAGCCGCGCTCAAGGCCCGCTTTTTCAAGGTTGCAGCATTGGCCAAAAGCTTTTCTTTCTCGGCGCCGTCCGCCGCAGCAGCGGCTTGTTCAGACTTCTTGGCGTTTTGCATCAATTGCAGCGCCTCGATTTTCTTCTCCCGAGTCTTCTGGGCATCAATTCGTTTCTGTTCGAAGTGCGCCGAGAATAATCGCATACCTTCGGTGAATGTGTCCTTCGGACCGGGAAGCTTCACGCTGTTTGCAACCACATGCCGTGCCGAGAAGGACCAAAATCCCAGGAACAATCCGACCGCGACGACGGGCACCAAAACAAATTTTGCAATCCCTTTGAATTGCTCGTTTCGGTCTTCACCGGCGATCAATCGAACAAAGGGTTCTAAGATCGGTAGTCCGGTTACTTTACAAAACCGTAACGCTGCTCCACGCCAATTCATCGATTCAACCTGTGAGTGGGGAAATCCAATTGATGCTGACGATCGCACGTTCACGGTCGTCCATTCATCCCGATCCACGCCTTTGAGATTTTCGATCTCGCTGTAACCACGGCCAGGCCGGGCAGAAAGCACCGGACTGCCTGCCCGACCTTGTCGGCCGCTTCAAACCTCTCGCGGCTGAGGCGGTCAGCCGCAGAGATTCTTCGCCTTCAAGGCTATTGTTTGCTCAAAGCTTCGTCTTCTTTGTTTCCGATTTCGAAACTGTTGATGTATCCGATCGGGTCTTTCGCGTCGTACTTGTTGCCATCGATGAAAGCCGTCGTGACTTCGCGATAACCGTCGTATTCGGGCGACGGCAGGTCGCCGGGCTCCAGCTTGCCTTCGGAGATCAACATTTCCGCTGCCTGACGGTAGATCTCCGGCTTGTAGATTTCTTTGGCCTTTTCCGCGTACCAGCTTGCCGGCTTGCTTTCACTGATTTGGCCCCAACGTCGCATTTGAGTCAGGAACCAGATACAGTCGCTGTAGTGCGGGTAACTGGCGTAACCTTCGAAGAACACGTTGAATTCAGGCATGCTGCGAACATCTGTTTTCTGGAAAATAAATGTTCCCGTCATACTGTTCGCGATCACGTCCTCGGGGGCGCCGACGTAGTTCGAACCACTTAAGATCTTCGATGCTTCTTTGCGATTTAGAAACTCACCGTTTTCGCCTTTCGCATCCAACCACTTGCCGGCGCGAATCAGCGCTTTGACGACGGCCAAGTGAGTGTTCGGGTGCTTGTCCGCCCAGTCTTTGGAGACCACGAAAACCTTTTCCGG
>JAGQPO010000118.1 GCA_020426665.1 Planctomycetales bacterium | reverse complement strand
CACGTGTGCACCACCTTGGTGACGACTGGCGGCACTGTAGATACCCCAATTGTCGATCCATCCTCGGCTAACATTGAATCCGTTCGGCGGACGGACAGTTACAAAACCGGTGAAACCGATTCGTCCGTCTTGCCAACGTCGACCACGGGAATTGTTCATTACCGAATCAACCTCGGTGGTATCCAGCCAAAACAAAGGACGTTCCGGATTGATCAGTGCGCTGTACGCGGTCGATCCAGGAGCATCACAGGTGTTGTTCGGTCGGCGGGTTGCAACCGATGACTTGATTTCTCGCTGGTTGGAATCAGGCAAAATCTCGCCACACGCAATGGTGTTGGAGAGTCCGTCGTGAATGTCGCGAAACTTCATGAAGTGACGTGCGCGGAAAACCCCACGCTGCCATCGTTCGGCCGCTTGGTCACCCCAAACGTTGTGTCCATCGGAAACGCCATAGGTGTTGACGCCGCCGTAGTGGGCTTCGAATCCGGAGTCACCGTAGCACGCTCCGTAGTTCGTCATCCCGAACGAGCCGCCAGTTGGCTGCGTCGAATCGCTGGGGCAACGATACATCGGGATCTGAGTTCGCCAGGGGGTGTAATCGCTGTTGTTGACGAAGGGACCCATCGGGGGGAAGTAATCCGCCGGGTTATCGTTGGGATCGTCGATGGGACCATTGATCTTGTCCCACAGTCCCTGCTGTTCGATAAATGGTAAAACACCTACCAGAAAGCTCAGTTCCAGATTGTTTGCATTGTTTCCCGGCTGACCGTTCCAACCTTTCGTCCCTCCGCTCTGCATCGGCAACCGCTGGTTGGCCGAATGATAGCCGTGCAAACCGATACCCAACTGACGAAAATTGTTGCTGCAACTCATTCGACGAGCGGCCTCTCGGGCGGCTTGGACAGCTGGCAAAAGCAAACCGACCAAGATACCGATGATCGCGATGACGACGAGCAATTCGACGAGTGTAAAACCACGTCGACGTTGCGAAGAATGCATGTGAGGGCCTGCCTGTATTGGACGGATTAGAGAAGAAGTAAATGGTTGACCAATGTACGGCGATTACATGCCCGCCAGATGATAGAGGTCGGCTTCATCTTAGAAGCTAGTAACATGGTATCGTAATGTCAAGTAAATTCCAGCCTTCCGCGCCGTACAACCCACCGCGAATCGATCGCCAGAAATGAATGCGGAATACAAACGCAACTTGTGGAGTCAACATGATGACGCCACAACACGACAGACCACTGATGGAATACCTGGCCCTGGGCCGCAGGGTCGTGTGAACGGTTTCCCCAACCGGCCTCCGAGAGGCAGCGATTCTAGGGACTGGCTATTAGGAACCGTGGAAAACCCCTCTATTTTTCGATGCCTTCGCACGATGTCACGACAACTGCTGTTGTCCTGGGTCTTGATTCTGGTTGTCGCAGGCTGTGACTCGACGAGCCAGCAGACCGCCCCCCCATCCACCGCCCACCAAACCGCCCCCTCGGCGAATCCGCCATCAGTTGACCTAGTTGTCGAGGCCAAACGCGCATTGTCTCGACGCGACCTGGAGAGTGCAGCGTCGTTGCTGGGCAAACATCTGGAAAGCCACCCAAATGATCCCGTGGCGTTGGAAATCGCCGGAAACCTGGCGATGGAGTCACGGAAGTGGCGGCAAGCGATTGACCTCTATCAACGACTGTTGAATCTCGATGATCAATCCGCTTCGATTCAAACTCGAGACAATCTGGCCCAGGCGTGGATGGGCGCCGGCCAACCCTACGAATCGGTCAGGGTGTTACAGGAAACAATCCAAAGGTTTCCCGGAGCCGTTGAACCGCGATTTGACTTGGCCGGCCTGGCGGCGCTGCTGGGGCTGGAATGGCCGGCCGTTGAATCCTTGAAATGGCTTGCGCAACACAATCAAGGTCATTACGAGGGCTTAGCCTTGCTGGCTCAACCTTCACGATTGGAGCCGGACATTGAAGTCTGCAAGTCGGCACTCCAGAATTGCCCCAGTGATCGCAGGCCGGAGTACTCTCTGGCGAGGATGGATGCGATCAACCAGCGTTGGGATCAGGTCGCCCAGCGACTTGAACCTGTTGTGTTACAACGACCGGACTTCCTTCCCGCAGTTGGCTTGTACGGACGCGCGATCGTGGAACTGGAAGACACCCAGAGGATCGAGAAATGGCAAAGTTCGCTGCCGGAAGAAATTGAATCGTCGGCACTGTACTGGGAGACGGCCGGCCGGTGGGCGAGTCGACAGGGCGACGAACCGGCTGCAGCCAAGGCGTTTTGGAAGGCCGTTCAGATTGACGAAGCGAACAATGCCCAAACCTTGGTTCAACTTTCGTCAAGCTTAGAAAAGATTGGCAAGTCAGAGGAGGGAAGAATTGTCGCCGATCGCGCAGTAAAAATCACGGCGCTGTCGGATGCGACGAACGTCTTTTTTGAACGTGGGTCACGGTCGCAAACTGCTGCAATGACGGTGGCAAAGTTGATGGTACCACTTGGCCGACTTTGGGAGGCCGAGGGCTGGGCGAGATGGGCGTTGCAACTGCCCGAAGAACCCGTTGCCGATGCAAAAGGCCAATACATGTCGATTCGATCGAAGTTGACCGCACAAACCCCTTGGCAATTGGCAAGAAGCAACGTCGCGGCAGGAATCGATCTGTCGGAACTCCCGAACGTCTCCTGGGCAGCGCGCGAAAAGGAATCGGAAATCGCTTCGCCATTGAGAACACCAAATCGCTTCACGTTTGCCGATGAAGCGGCGTCACGCCGTCTGATTCACACTTGCGATTTGGCCGCCGGAACGGAGGACAAGGGGATGTGGATCTACCAAAGTGTCGGTGGAGGGGCTGCGACCCTGGACTTTGATTTGGATGGATGGCCCGATGCCAACTTTGCAGTGCTCGATGGACAACCCTTGCAATCGGATTCAAAACAAAATCGGTTGTTTCGAAATCTTGGCGGACAATTCCGCGACGTCACGGATACATCGGGTTATGTCGACCATGGATTCGGACAGGGAATCGCAGTCGGCGATATCAACGGCGACGGATTCCCGGATATCCTGGATGCCAACATCGGACGAAATCGATTGTTTCAGAACAACGGTGATGGAACATTCACCGACGTGACCGTAGGTTGCGGCTTGGCCGATGTCGATTCAAGCGCCGGTGACTGGACGACCTCCGTTGCGATTGCCGACTTCAACGGCGACGGTCATGCCGATTTGTACGATGTCAATTACTGCGCCGGCACGCAACCATTCCAACAACCGTGTCGCGTCGAGAAAACAGGGCAAATGGCAAGTTGCACGCCGCTGGACTTCAGAGCCCAACCGGATCGCATTTGGGCCGGCAGCGGCGACGGAACCTTTCGCGACGTGACCGATCAATGGATGTCACAACAAGATCCCGGCCGCGGACTGGGACTGATCATTGGCCAGTTGGATCATCGACCGGGCCTGGATATCTACGTTGCCAATGACATGACACGCAACCAGTTTTGGTCACCCGTTCCTTCATCAGACTCATTCGAACTTTCGGACATGGCAACCATCAGCGGTCTTGCGGTCAACGGTCGATCGATCTCGCAAGCGTCGATGGGGATGGCGGTCGGCGACCCCGACTCGGACGGCGACCTTGATTTTTTCCTGACCCACTTTTCCGACGATCACAACACCTTCTACGAACAAGTCAGCCAGGGCGTATGGCAGGACCGTTCTTACGTAGTCGGTTTAGGGCAATCCTCGGAACCTCTACTCGGCTTTGGAACCGAGTGGATCGACTTTGATAACAACGGTACGTCGGAATTGATTATCGCCAACGGCCACGTCAGCGATCTGCGTCACCTGGGTCAATCCTACAAAATGCCGACACAGGTTTTACAACGCAGCGGTGACGGAAAGTGGAATGAAGTCGCGAGTGATCAATTGGGCGATTATTTTACGCGTCCACATCTGGGTCGTGCATTGGTTTCACTGGACGCCAATCGAGACGGAAAAGTCGACGTCGTCGTGACGCAGATTTTTGAACCGGTGGCACTTCTGATCAACCAGACCAAAACCATTTCCAACGACCTGGGATTGTTCTTTGTCGCCACTAACAGCCACCGAGATGCAATCGGCGTCAAGGTAACGATGACGATCGGCGATCGATCACACCATGCGCAGCTAACCGGCGGAGATGGATTTATGTGTTCCAATCAACGTCGCGTGAACGTTGGAATGGGTTCGGTCGAAAAAGCCACCGATGTCGTCGTCACTTGGCCATCCGGTGCAAGTCAAACCTTTGACGAAATCTCATCCGGTGGAGACTACTTGTTGATCGAAGGTGACGACCATCCCTATCAACTTCATCAGCACCAATAGCGTGCCTGTGACATGACATGTCCTCAAAAGAATTGTCGACGACACGCCATCAAATGCTGGTTCGCTTGGTTGTCGTTTTGCACCGCCATTGCACCGGGTTGCGGCAAAACAGAACCGACCGATGAAGAACGTTTACTGCAGCGCCAACGCCAGCGTCAGGTCGCCGAACTCGCCAAGCCACAATCGTACGATGAAAAACTGGCGACGGCCGAGCAGGAACTCGAACGAGGCAACTTTTCGTCCGTTCAACGGATCACGGAAAATCTGTTGCTGCAGCGTCCCGACGATTCCCGCGTCGTGCTGCTTGCCGCCCAAGCGATTGCTGGAACCGGCGACAAAGCGGCCGCTTCGGAACTGCTGGAATCGATTCCAGACACGGACGTTTCAATTGGGTCGACCGCGCTCCGCCAAGCAGCGGCGTGGCTGGCCGAAAGTGGACTCTACGACAAAGCGATTGATCGAATGGAAAGGCTGCGGCAAAGTGGAAACGCGAATCAAAGGGATCTACACCAGCTGGCCATGCTGCTAAACAATTCGGGCCGGCGGATCGAGGCCGCGGAGGTGTTGTCGGTGGTGCTAAAGGCAGGTGACATTACCGAAAAGGAACTATTCTCGCTGATCACACTTGGCAGTCCGTTCGTCGATACATCGCAACCGCAGCCGTCGGTCGCCGACCCGCTGACTCCGGCCGCCTTGGCCATGGCGAAGGTGTTGCGTGAGCAAGATGCAAACGAGGCGACGACGCTTGCCAGGCGACTGTATCAAACCCACCCACAATCACCCCAGATCTATGCGTTTGCAATCCGACTCGCGGCGGAGACCCAGGACTGGGAAGCGACAATCGGAATGTTGTCCGATCGCCCTGCCGATATCGAATTGCAACCCGAGTATTGGTTTGCCCTTGGCATGTTGTTCCAGCATCGTGAACAACACGCTGTTGCCGTGCACTGCTTTCTGCGATCGATCAACTTGGATGCCACCGATCGATTTTCGTGTCTTCATCTGGCTCGATCACTCAGCCTGCTGCAACGACCGGAGTTGTCAGGTCAAATGATGCGTCGGTACGAATTGCTGGACGAGTCGTCGCGTCTGATTCGCAAGATCGGCAGTGCGCCGGGCACTGACGACCAATTAAACCGGCTGGCGGAAATTTTAGACTCGTTGCAACGTCCGCTCGAAGCGATCGAGTGGAGATTGATCGCGGCACGACAACATGGATCGGTGGATCGCGAGATCTCGGCACTAAAGGCAACTCGCGAAGTCATCTTGGCGAATGACCAAACATCCAGAAATCAGTGGTCATTGCCAGGATTTCGAATCGACGACTGGCCGTTGCCAGACTTTGATTCACTGGGAACCACCAATGCGGAAAAGCCAAAAACGAAAATCGCCACGGACTCCACTATGCGATTTCCCAACGTTGCCGAACAGGTCGGTTTGAATTTCCAATTTGTCAATCGCCACCCGAATTCTGATTTGCCGTTTCTGATCTACCATCTAAGTGGTGGAGGGATCGGTGTGCTGGACTACGACCTGGACGGCTGGCCCGACTGCTATTTCACTCAGGCCGGCGGTTCACCCCGTGATGCCGATGGGTCGCTGCCAAATCAGTTCTTTCGAAATCTTCACGGCGAACGGTTTGAATCTGTCACCGACCAGACGCTCACGGCAGACCGGGGATTCGGACAAGGCGTTGCAGTTGCCGATTTAAACCAGGACGGATACCCAGACGTGTTGATCGCGAACTTCGGTCGCTGCGTGTGGTTCCAAAACCAGGGAGATGGAACGTTCATTCAACGCGTACTTGTCGACGGGCCGGACATTGATTCGTGGACCACGTCGATCGCATGTGGTGATCTTAGCGGTGACGGACTGCCAGAGGTCGTATTGGTCAACTATTCCGATGATGAAGATGTGTTCCGATTTCCCTGCCAAGTAGACGGCGACTACTGTAGCCCACTCAGATTTCGAGCGGCACGTGACCAAATACTGACGGTCAACGACAACGGTAATGTTTCAATTTGGGAGCATGGACTGCCCGACGATCATCCTGCCGGACACGGATTCGGTGCGATCATCGCCAATATTGATGGAAACGATGGAAATGAATTGTTTATTGTCAACGACACCGATTCAAACCACTATTGGATCGCGGCAGGTTTAAAGCAAGCG
>JAGQPO010000117.1 GCA_020426665.1 Planctomycetales bacterium | reverse complement strand
CTGGACGTGCCACTTGCGGACGTCCAGATCGGAGACCTTTTGTTGGTTTTACCACACGACATTTGCCCGATTGACGGAACCGTGGTCGAAGGTCATGGCGTGATGGATGAATCGTATTTGACGGGCGAACCCTACATGATGTCCAAGACCCCCGGATCGACGGTCTTGTCAGGTTCAATCAACGGCGAGTCGGCGCTAACCATACGCGCCGAGAAACTGGCGATCGATTCACGCTACGCAAAGATTATGGAAGTCATGCAATCGTCGCAACAACATCGACCGAACATCCGGCGACTGGGTGATCAACTAGGCGCATTCTATACTCCGCTGGCCGTCGCGCTGGGCTTAGCAGCATGGGCGATTTCAGGCGACCCGGTGCGATTCCTGGCGGTCATGGTGGTCGCGACACCGTGCCCGTTGTTGATCGCGATTCCCGTCGCCATCATTGGTTCCATTTCACTCGCCGCCCGCCGAGCGATCATCGTTCGTGACCCCGCGGTCCTTGAGCAGGTCGATACCTGTAAGAGCATCATCTTCGACAAAACGGGTACGTTGACCTATGGAAAGCCCCAGCTGACCGAGCAACTGTGTGCCGATGATCATGACCCCCATGTTGTTCTCTCGTTAGTTGCCAGTCTCGAACAATACTCCAAGCATCCATTGGCCGAAGCCATTGTCGCCGCCGGACGAAGCGAGAACGTGGTGATTCAAGAATCAAGTCAGATGAGCGAAAAGCCGGGGGAAGGTCTGCGCGGGGTTGTGGCGGGAAAGGAGATTCGTGTCACCAGCCGTCAAAAACTGATTGCCGCGCAACCCGAGATCTCCGACTCACTGCCTGAGCAAGCCGGCGGATTGGAATGTGTGATATTGATCGACGGAAGGTATGCGGCGACCTACCGATTGCGTGATGCACCTCGTCGAGAAGGTGCATTGTTTGTCAACCATCTAGGCCGGCGACACGGCATCGAACGCGTCGTCTTGCTATCCGGTGATCGTGACTCGGAAGTTCAGTATTTGGCAAATCTGGTTGGCATCTCTGAGTACTTCGGTGAACAGAGCCCCGAAGACAAACTCAATTTTGTCAGTCGCGAAACGGCACGCGTTAAAACGATGTTTGTCGGCGACGGAATCAACGACGCCCCGGCGTTAATGGCCGCAACAGTGGGAATTGCCTTTGGCCAAAACAGTGACGTGACCAGTGAAGCCGCCGGTGTGGTGATCATGGACAGTTCATTGGAAAAGGTCGATGAATTCATGCACATCAGTCGACGCATGCGCCGAATCGCGGTGCAAAGTGCCGTGGGAGGAATGGCGATCAGCATTGTCGGAATGTTGATCGCCTCTGCCGGCTACTTGTCTCCGGTGGCCGGCGCAGTCACTCAGGAAGTGATCGACGTCGTTGCCGTCTTGAACGCTCTCCGCGTTGCCATCCCGCCGAAGTCTTTGATCGATTTCTGAAACGGCGTCAGGAATTGTCAGCAGCCTAGTTAGTTGATGTCGGCAAACCAGACTAAAGTGTGTACGAGACGAAATCACCATGCCCGGACTGTTCACTCTAAAATCCGGTAAATTGTCACGATTGCTCTTGCCCAAAACACGATCGCCAATGTTTATAGCGGCCGCGGTTTCGACATTGTGGTGAATCAAGACGTGTCTGTTTCGCATGTACCGGTCACGAATCCATCACGCGAGAATTCAAATGCGCTTCAATATCAATCGAACGGTTTATCCCCTCCTTGTCGTTGCGCTGGCTGTCGCGACCGGCGGCGCCGCAGAACCAAAACCCAACGTCGTTTTTATTTTGGCCGATGACCTGGGCTGGAGCGATACGACTCTGTTCGGAACGTCGAAGTTTTACAAGACGCCGAACGTTCAGCGACTTGCACAACGTGGAATGACCTTCACGCGTGCCTATTCATCAAGTCCGCTTTGTTCGCCGACGCGGGCGAGTGTTCTCACCGGACTCAGTCCGGCGCGTCACGGGATCACTTCGCCAACCTGTCACCTGCCCCAAGTGATCATGGAACCGGAAGTACCCACCACGGGACCGCCGAATAGGTTTTCAACAATTCCCTCATCTGTCTCGCGGCTCGATACCAGGTATTACACGCTAGCCGAGATGTTCAAAGACAATGGTTATGCAACCGGTCACTTCGGCAAGTGGCATCTTGGTCCGGAACCTTACTCGCCGCTACAGCATGGTTTCGACGTCGACGTGCCGCATCATCCCGGACCTGGACCGGCCGGTAGTTACGTTGCGCCGTGGAAGTTCCAGGACTTCGATCATGACCCGCTGATTCCCGACGAGCATCTGGAAGATCGGATGGCAAAGGAAGCCGTCGCGTTTTTAGAGAAACACAAGGATGAACCATTTTTCTTGAATTACTGGATGTTCAGTGTTCACGCTCCTTTCGACGCGAAACAAAAGCTGATCGACAAATACAGGACAATGGTAGATCCAAACGATCCGCAGCGCAGTCCGACTTACGCCGCAATGATCGAAAGCATGGACGATGCGGTCGGAACGTTGCTTGATACACTGGACCGACTAAGAATCGCCGACAATACGATCATCATCTTCACATCGGACAATGGTGGGAACATGTACAACCTTGTCGACGGCGGTACTGCGACCAGCAATGCTCCACTGAAGGGCGGCAAGGCGACGATGTACGAGGGCGGCGTACGCGGGCCGGCAATTGTGGTGCAACCGGGATCAATCAAGCCGGGTTCACGTAGCGACGAAATCATCCAAAGCATTGACTATTACCCGACGCTGCTGGACATTCTTTCGATCAAGCCGCAGCCGAATCAGAACTTTGACGGCGTGAGTATTGTTCCAGCCCTGCGCGGGGGAAAACTGACCCGCGAAGGCATTTTCACGTACTTCCCGCACGCACCCGGCGTTCCCGATTGGTTGCCGCCGGCGGTCAGTGTTCACGCCGGCGACTGGAAACTGATTCGCATTTTTTACGGCGGCGAAAACGGAAAGCACCGCTACAAGTTGTTCAATTTGATGGATGACCTTGCAGAGCAAAACAATCTCGCCGATCAGTTCCCGGAACATGTTGCACGACTCGACGCACTTATCGAACAACACCTCGTCGATACACATGCCGTTTGCCCATTGCCGAATCCCAAATTTGATCCGTCGAAGTATGACGCGGCCGCGGAAGGTCAAGCAACACTAAGGGGTAGCTCGAACACATCAAAGAAACCTCGCAACAATCAGCCCGGAATAACGGTTGCCGGCTGGCAACCCGCTGGCACTTGTGAGATCGCCGTTTCCGATGGCGTGCTGCACATCGAAAGCACCGGCGGTGATCCCCATATTAGTTAGCAACTTCCGAAAACGATTGAATCCAAGTCGCTGGTCTTGCACGTCCGCATGAAATCTAATTCTTCGGGCAACGGGCAGATTTACTGGAAAGAAACCGCGCTGCCCTATGCCGCCCAGCGAAGTCGGACTTTCGATGTCATTCACGACGACATCGAACACGAATATACAATCAACTTCACTCCAAACGCACCAATCAACGCTGTCCGTATCGATCCATCGCGAGCCGGCGGCAGCATCAAAATTTCAGCAATGAAATTGACTGAAAGCAACGGCAAGGCCGTCCAGATTTGGACCTTTTAACCTGCATGCAATTCGCTTCGTGACAGCCACCCGTTTGAGCGACATCGATCAATGACAGCAGCATGACCCCACCGCAATCCGACACAACTCCGGTGGACAGGGTCACTTTGAATTGGCCGTCTCGCCCTGCGCGGTATCCCACAGGAATCAAACAAAAGAGTTCAACAGAAAATGACACGTAATACTCTCCATCCTCGCGATGAAATCATGCAGACGATGGATCGGATCTATCGCTACCGAATGACAACGACATCGGGCGGTAACCTGTCGATTCGGGACGGCGCGGGCGATATTTGGATTTCACCGGCGCGAGTTGACAAAGGCAACTTGACTCGCGGCGACATCGTTTGCGTCCACCCGGACGGAACCGCAGACGGATTGCATCCGCCGTCGAGTGAATTTCCGTTTCATAAGGCGATCTACGAGGCGCGTCCCGACATTCGGGCGATCGTACACGCCCATCCCATCGCCCTGGTCGCATTCAGTATCTGCCGCCAATCACCCAACACTCGGCTTTTTCATCAGGCGCATGCGGTCTGCGGAAAAACCGGATTTGCGCCCTATGCGTGTCCGGGCAGCACTGCATTGGGAAAGAGTATTGCCGATACTTTTTCACAGGGATGCGATAGTGTCATCCTGGAAAACCACGGTGTGGTTGTTGGAGGAAGCGATCTGGCCGGCGCGTTTGAGCGCTTTGAGGCGTTTGAGTTCGCGGGCAAAACCTTAATCAAAGCGAATCAATTGGGTGTGGTGAAGTTCCTGGATGACGACCAATTGAAACGGGCTGCCGACCGCGGCGTCGATTTCACGTCATACGAACCTGACGATGCGGTCGCAATCGAGCGAGAATTGCGAAAGCAACTCTGTGACTTTGTTCGTCGTGGTTGCCGACAACGATTGCTGATCAGCACCGAAGGCAGTTTCTCCGCACGCGTCAATGATGATTCATTTCTGATCACGCCAACACAGCGAGACCGCGAACTATTGCGGGCCGACGACTTTGTCCTTGTTCGTGGTGATGAACGTGAAAACGGAAAACTCGCCAGCCGTGCCGCCCGCGCCCACCAGGCGATCTACCGGAAACATCCCCACATCCAAGCAATCGTTTTTGCGCACCCCGTAGGCGCAACAGCCTTCAGCGTGACTGACATTCCATTGGATGTCCGCACCATCCCCGAAAGCTACGTCTTCCTGCGCGATGTGCGTCGCGTGCCATACGGCATTCAGTATCGCGATGATGGAAGCATCGCCGACTACGTCTCTGTGACGAATCCCGCCGCCGTTTTGCAAAACGACGGCGTGTTGGTCACCGGAACAAGCGTCCTGGACGCATTCGACCGACTGGAAGTACTGGAATCCACGGCCGAAGCCGTGATCAATGCAAAATCCATCGGCAAGGTGTCGGTCATGTCGGACGCCGTGATTGAAGAACTCTGTACAACCTTCAACCTGAAATGAATTGAGCGCGTTGCGCGAGATGAACACGACACGCGCTACATTCATATCGATGACATTCAACAATCGCTGATCACCAAACCATCAGACATTCAGGTCTAATGTGGCTGATCGCGTGTAGAATGTCGATGAATGCGAACGGATGCGAACGTCCGTCCAGCGAGATCGCTACACCATAGACAAACGGCGACGATCGTTTGTGCCCCGAATCTCGTCCAGCTATCGAAGTGTCACTTTTGTGGTGCGACCCGATTGTACGAATCGAAGCTTGTTTTCTCGGGCCAGCCAACCGACTGCCGCGGTCACAAGGTCACCCGGTGCCTCGACTTTCTTTTTGACGCCGGTCAAGGTTTGCTCACCACCCTGATCTAGTGTCTGCCAAACCTCTCCGGCGACCAGACCAATCGCGGAATCGTCAAACACTCGACGAGACTCGGACGCCTTCTTCGCGGCGCCGTTGGTCTTCTCGGCAGCTCCGTTGCTTTTCTCGGCAGCCCCATTGCTTTGTTTCGCCGCGCCGTTGGGAGTTACCTTTGCCGACACAACATCGGACTCTGCCAGCGCTTTCGTTTTTGAAGCTCTGACCGCTTTCTTCTTTGCCATCGATACGCCCCTTTTGCAGGAGGGTGATTCTGTCTCTAGAGATCGCAATTCATCTCATTCTGCATCGGTCACAACCATCACACAACCGCTTGATCCGAGTTGTGCATCGATCAGGCGATTTCGGGTTCAAAATGCCGACTCCTGTTAACGCATTTTGGCGGGCGGAATCGCCACTATCGTTTTCGATAGGCGTACAAATTTCCCCAGCGAAAAACACGGGATCATTCTTGAAAATACCCATAACGCCACGGTCTACAGATGTGCCAAACACGCCATTTGCCGGACCGAACCGGGATTGGCAAAGTTGGTTGTCAGCCTTCCACGGACTTTGCCAGCAATGTGATGGTCAGCGCCACAAGTGTAAGAACGCCGTACCCGATCGCCCGTAACTTGGAGTGATCGTTGCTATTCCAAGCATAAACGCAGGCGATGGCGCATTGAAAGCAATAAAAGGTCGCGAAGGCGCGAGATGCAAGGCTGACGATCTGCAGAACGTTGACAGAAAACGCCAGGACAACCGTAACGCCGCCGATCAGCAAGTAAGCCGTCCGGTCATTGGCGTACTTGCCGAGCAGCTGCGACAACAGGCCTCCGCAGCCGGCTTCATCCGCAACGGCCGCTGAAAACTGACTTCCCACGGCTGCGACCGTCACCAGCAATGGCAAAATGGAAGCGACCACTCCGACCAAACCGACAATCGCGGTCACGTCGACGTTTTGGTTCGCTGCCTCTCGCGTGACAACCACCATCATCAACGCCAGAAATGTCATGTAGATAAAACTTGAAATGCCTTGAGCCCAACGCATCGTTCGGACTCTCAACTTTGCAGAGTGCTCCGCACCAAGGAAACGCGAAGTTTCAAATCCCTGCACAATCACCAGCAGCCCCAGGCAGAAACGTAACGCATCCCAATCTCCCGTTTTGACGTCTAGCCTCGGCAGTGACCAATCGCCCGATTGCCATAAAACGTAATTGTGAACGGCTAACCCTATGATCATCGAAACAATGACGGACAAGTTCAGGTTGATGGCGTACTTTTCGACACGCTCAATCACTTTCAACCCAAACAAATAACCGGTACACGCGATACCTCCTAAAATTCCTGCGGCGACCACCGCCTGAGCCAATTTGGCATCGACACTCAGTGCATTGAACAGAAAACTGCCGAGCAATTGGATGTAGTAGGTCACCGAGATCACATAAGCTAAAGCCAGTACCAATTGGC
>JAGQPO010000116.1 GCA_020426665.1 Planctomycetales bacterium | reverse complement strand
TGCTGGCGGTATCGAGCGGACCAGCGGGCGCGGTTTCGGATTTCGACCGGATCCGTCCGCCGAACACGGCGACCAGGTCTTGCGAATCGAGCTGCGTGGTCGTGAACCCCGCCGCTATCAGGTCGATTGTCTGCGCAGCGACGCTGCTGGCCACCGCGCCTGGAACGAAGTAACTTGCTCCATCGAACGCCGCCGAAGCCGGAGCTCCCGCCGAGCCTTGCACATTGGTCGTCCAGCCGGTTACACCCGATTCGAAGCTCGGATTGGCCAGCAAATTGACCAGTGACATCGGCACGCCGACATCCATCCGTGGATCTGCGCCATCGATGCTTGGATTGGTCTGCCGCAATCCGGCCGTCAGGGTCACTAGTTGGAAATCGTCGCGGGCGACGCTGACAAACGCGGGCTGTGCGCCCAATGGGTTGACAATCGTCGCACCGATCGAATGAAGGTCGAACAAGTTGACGTCAGCTTGCCAATCAAGGATGTCCTTGAAATCTCGCATCCAATGCACCAGCGTACCGTTCCCTGTGGCGTGCAATTGGTTGTAATCGCTAAAGAATCCGCTACGGCTATTGTCGGAAACAAAGATGTTTGTCCCCGCGTCAGCCCAGAAGAGATTGCCGCGGACTTCAACTTCCTTGGCTTGATTCTCCAGACGAATGTTTTCGCCGGCGTTCGTATACAACGTGTTGTTGGCGATCTGCACGTCGGTCACGCCGCTTGCCAAAATTCCAACGGTGTTCGTTCCCGTGATAACGTTGTGGAGGATCTGAGAGTTGCTCTTAGCACGGATGCCGGTGGTATTATCGATGATGCGGTTGAACTGAACGGTACCGTTAAATTCGACACCGGTTTCGTTGTGGTAGATCAAGTTGCCTTCGTCCTGCGTGGTCGGTCCCAATACGCCGCTGCCGGTCACGCCGGTCGTGTTGTCGCGTATGGTCTGATCACGCATCCGGCCGGTCAGTTCAACGCCGATCAAGTTGTAGTAGATCTGGTTCGTCCCCCGCGTGCCGACGTAACCCAAGCCAGTAACTTTTTGTGACGAGGTGACGCTGACGCCAATCGAGTTGTTGTGAATCCGGTTGTCACGCAAATCGGCAGCGGCGGCGTAGTGCACGCCCAGCGGTGTGTCCTGGATGTCATTGTCCAACACCGCTCCGCCGATAAGATCCGCCGAGAGGTCCAGCGCAACGCAACCGGAGCTGATCACATTATGAGCGATCAGCGTGCCGTTCTCAGCCGACGCGATCAGCACACCGCCATTGAGTCCCGCGATCACGTTGGATTCAATGACCGCGCCGATGTTCGACCGCAACGTCAACGCAACCACATTGCCATTGATCCGGTTGTTGATCACGCGGGTGCCAGTGGTCGAATCGAGTGACAATCCCAGACCGCCGACGCGGGATGAGCTGAGATGCAGGCCGTTGCCGCCGGTCACGGTCAGGCCCCCAGAGAGATCAACGTTTGAGATCGTCACGTTGTTAGCGCCGTTGAGTGTTATCAGCCCTTCGATCCGCGACGTTTCGACATTGGTGCCAGTGATGAAGATGCCTGAATGCGCCGCGGTCAGCACGGTCGACGCAGTTTCCGTACCGGGAGTGATGACGACGATGTCACCCGGCATCATCACGTTCAAGTCCAATACGTCCTGCAACGTTATGCCCGCGCTGGTGTACATCACGCGATTGACCGGCAGGGTATCGCCGCGGACGTAAACCTGTGGCGAACCGGCTTGCGAATTACTCCACGCTACGAACGGTTGCCCGGCCGTGTTCAACGCCATCGAAAAGTCCAGAACGCCGTCACCCGATCTGGTGACCCCACCGTCGATATCGCCCGACTGATCGAACGCTTCCACGAACGCCGTTCCGTCCCAATGCGTGTCGTAGATCGTTGTCCCACTGCCGGTGCCGGCGCTCAGCAAACTTTCGATCCATCCGAGATGCAACGCGCTGCCGCCGCTGACCAATCGCGGTTGCGATGACGTGCCATCGTGTGCGACCGGCTGGGTCAGTGGTAGCCATGCCGCGCCGTCGAATCGTGCGACGACGATGTCGGTCTCGTTCGATTCGGCCCGATGATGTTGTGTCCAGGCGGCAAACAATTCACCATCGTGATACGCCAATGTCGGTTGAGCCGCCGCGAAAACCGATGTGCTGATTCCGCTGCCGCTGGCCGAACCGGCAACTTCGGCCCACGACGCACCAGCGAATTCCAACGCGTACACACGAGGCACGCCCGCGACGGATTGCGTCCAACCGACCGCCAACCGTGTGCCGTCGGTCGACAGCGCCAAATCACGTAAGTCGGCGGCGCTGGCAACAACGGCCGAACCGAGAATTCCCCACGTCGATCCGTTGAACCGTTGGACACGGATTTCGGTCGTGCCACTTGATGTATTCAACCACGCGACCGCTGGGCCGTTGAGAGTGTTAACGATCAGCGGGTTATTAGCCGTACCGGTTCCGCTGATGCCGCCTGCAGCAAGTGAATTGCCGAGCGCAACCCAGCCGCCGATGCCGCCATTGGCCGCCGGATCGAAGTGGGAGACAAGTACGTCGCCATCTTCCAGCCACGCGACCAAGGGCTGACCGACGGAGTTGATCGTCAGGCTGGGATGTTGCGACGAGGTGACTGAATTGCTGACGCCGCCTTGCCGCGCGCTGCCGGCTAGTTCCTGCCATGCGGCGCCATCCCACTGCGCAACATAAATCTCATCGTTACCGTTTCTCGCATCAGCCCACGCCGCATAGACCTCGCCGGTCGCGGACACGGCGATCGACGGATCGGTCGCGCCGGCCAAGTTGCCACTTAAGCCGAGCCCCGAGGCCGAACCGGCAAACTGCTGCCAGCGCCCGCGTTCGGTCAGTCCATCAGGTAACGAAGCGGCGGTGCGTGCATCCGGCGAGTGCGGAACAACGGTCGGCGCCGGTGTGGAAACCGGCGGCACGAAATTGTTGGGAGTCGCGCCGTCGCCGCTGCCAAAGTCGATCCTGTCGTCGGTTCCCGGCCCGGCGTCGATAAAATCGTCGTCTGCTTCACCGAACAGAAAATCGTTGCCGCCACCACCGAACAATTGATCGCGGCCAGCGGCTCCATTGGCAACGCCGCCCGCAAAGTCGCCGTACAGGAAGTCAACTG
Organism: Planctomycetales bacterium; assembly: GCA_020426665.1. Lineage (GTDB taxonomy): Bacteria > Planctomycetota > Planctomycetia > Pirellulales > Pirellulaceae > Stieleria. The sequence goes on along the minus strand of JAGQPO010000116.1, from coordinate 9,903 downwards.
CGTTATCGTCGCCGGCGCCGGATTGACTGTGACCATGCAACACGTCGTGGTCCGCATCGCCAACTAACACGTCGCTGCCGGCGTTGCCTTCGAGCAGATCGTCTCCCGGTCCGCCCATTAGCACGTCGTCGTCATCGCCTCCGCGGAGCGTGTCATTGCCGCCGTGGCCGAATAACTGGTCTCGGCCCGCTCCGCCATCCAGGATGTCAGCCCCGTCGTCAGATCCGTGCAACACATCGCTGCCGTCTTCACCAAACAGCTGGTCGCCGACGCCACCACCACCGGAAAGATCGTCGTTGCCTTCCCCGCCGAACAGCGTATCGGCATCAACGCCGCCATCCAGGTAATCGTCACCCGCTTCGCCGCGGAGCGTATCGGTTCCCTGTTCGCCGAAAAGTTGATCGTTACCCGCGCCGCCTTCGATCGTGTCATCGCCCGTTCCGCCGTACAGCGTATCGCGGCCGCTGCCACCGCGGATCAGGTCGCCGCGTGCGCCGCCATCAACCCAATCATCGCCGGCACCGCCATCGATGACATCCGAACCGCCGAGTCCGAAAATCGTATCGTTGCCATTGCCCCCACTTAGCACGTCGCCAAAGAATACGGCGTCCAGCAGGTTCGGATCTTCGTCCCCTTCGTCGGAGCCAATCAGTCGGTCGTCGCCGTCGTCGCCGAACAATTGGTTGACCACGCCCGCGCCGGCAACCAGTAGATCGTCGTCCGCGCCGCCGTGCAGATGGTCTTCGCCCGCTTCACCGAACAGCTGGTCTTTGCCCGCGTCGCCGAAGATCGTGTCGTCCCCATCGCCGCCGTAAAGCTGGTCGTCGTCGTCGTCACCGTGCAACGTGTCATTGCCTTCGCGGCCAAGCACGTAGTCGCGGTCGGCATCACCGAATAAATCATCGTCGCCAACGCCACCATCGATGTAATCGTCGTCCGCGCCTCCATGCACGGTATCATTGCCGCTGCCACCATAGATTTCGTCTCGGAACGCTTCGCCGTACAGTATGTCGTCGCCGCCTTGCCCATAGATTTCGTCGCGTCCTGTGCTGGCCAAGACAGTGCCACCAAGCGGATGTCCAACGCCGAAGTCGCCGTAGATCGTGTCGGCCGCGTTGTCGTCTCCGACAGCTGATTCACTGTGGCCGAACAGTACGTCATTACCGTCGCCGCCAAAGATCGTGTCCGCGTCCGAGTTGCCTTCGATCACGTCCTCGCCAGCGTCGCCGTACAACACGTCGGAATGATCGCCACCGAAAATGCTGTCGTTGCCTGCATTGCCGTGGATCGTGTCATTACCCGCTTCGCCGAATAGTGAATCGGATGCCGCATCGTCGCCGGTGCCGGACGACGAGTGGCCGAAAAGTTGATCGTCTCCGGTTCCGCCGAACAGCGTGTCGCGGCCCGCATCACCAGCGAGCGTGTCGTTGCCCGCGCCACCTTGGAGCGTATCTTCTCCCACACCGCCGTGAAGCTGATCATTGCCGCCTTGGCCGTACAGTTCGTCGTTGCCCGCGTCGCCAAACAGCGTATCGGCGGCCGAGTCGTCCCCCACGCCGGACTGCGAATGACCGAACAACAGATCGTCGCCGAAGTCGCCGTGCAGCGTGTCGCTACCGGCCTCGCCTTCCAAGACATCGTTCTGATCGCCGCCAAACAACACGTCATTGCCGGCGCCGCCGTGAAGTAGATCCTGTCCCGTGTCGCCTCTTAGTGTGTCATTGCCTGCGCCACCAAACAATTGATCATTGCCGGCTTCACCGAACAGCTGATCCGCGCCGCCGTCGTCGCCGATACCAGTGGTCGATTGGCCATAGAGCAAGTCGTTGCCCGTGCCGCCGCGGATTTCGTCATTGCCCGCTCCACCTTCGATCGTATCGTTTCCGGCATCGCCGTAGAGCAAATCATTTTCTGCAATGGGTGTTGGTACGACGCCGCTGACCGTGCCTCCGGAAATCAGGTCGTTGCCGTCGCCGCCGATGACGATGTCCGTACCGGGACCGCCGACCAGCACGTCATCACCCGAGCCGCCGTCGATTTGATCGTTGCCGTGCTGGGTATCGTCCAGCTCGACGTCGCCAAACACCACGTCATTTCCGTCACCGCCGGCCAAGTTGTCGTTGCCGGCTCCGCCTTGTAGAACGTCGTTGCCGTTATCGCCCGACAGATCGTCATCTCCATCGCCGCCGAACAATTGGTCGTCACCTTCGTCGCCGCTGACAACATCGTTGCCCTCCTGGCCGTCAATGATGTCGTTACCCGGGCCACCGGTCAGGTTGTCATCGCTGATGTCGCCCAACTGACGGCTGATGATTGGATTGCCCAAGCCGTCGGCGGTGATCGTGCCGCGCCCGCCAAGGATCACGTCGTTTCCACCACCGCCATTCAAATTGTCCTTGCCGTTGCCTCCGACAATCCAAGCTGGGATCGCCAGTTCGGGATCAATGTAAATCGAATCGTCGCCGTCGCCAAAACTAGCCGCGATGCGGTTGACCTGCGCTCGCGGAAAATCTTCGGCCACGCCGAACATCTGGACGCGGACCACGTCTGCGCCGTTCTTGTCCTTGGCGGCCGACACTGCAACCCGCTCGTCTTGGCTCGTTCCGACGTTCAACGTCAACACTCCATCGGACAGCGTCGCCAGCGGCTTGGGCACCACGCAGCCGGCGGAGAAATCCAACAGCGTTACGCGGGCGATGTTCTTCTTAAACAGTGTTGGGTCCGGCGCGAACGGGACGCTGAGGGTGACCTTTACTCCCAACCCGGCGGTCAGTTCGCCTGCCACGTTGATGCCGCAATTGGCGAGTTCATTGAACCGCGAGCGGCCGTCGGCCAAAACCGTCTCGTCACCGTCTGGCAAATCGAGTGTGATCTGTGCCGTCAGGTCGCCGCTGCCAATCGCGTGAATCAGGCCGGCGTCGAAATCTGCGCCGACGGTAATCGTGGCGGTCAGTGTCAATTCGTTCGCATCGGTGCCGTCCACCGACGGATTCCCCGCTGCGTCCGCACGGTCGAGGATGAAGAAACCATTGGCCAGCTTTGCCGGCTCGCTATATCCGCCCTCCTTGAATTGCCGGATGCCAGCGGTGTCATAACCGAACGCCAGATCCGCATGCAGGTCGACGGACCCGGCAAACACGCCAGAGATCGGCGGATAAATCGGAAATGATTTCGACAGACTGAAATGCACGTCGATCGCCGGCAGGTCCAGCTTGAACAGATCCACGTCGCGCCCCAGCAGCAGACCCATCACGCTGGACGGTTTCTGCAGTATCGGTAACGAGATCGAGAAACCGCTCGGCGGTGTGTTGCTCTTTTGCACAAACGCGTTGGCAGCCGTCGCCACCGCCGGATTCTGAGCATTGAGCGAATTGATCGCCGCAGTCAGATTGAACGTCGAGTCGATCGACGCGGGAATTTGGAAATTGTTTAGTCCGCCCGGAACGCCGAGGTTCTGGCCGGTCAGATCGAGCGATGGCAGAGGAATCAAAAAGCCACTGTTACCGCCGGTCGCCCCGTTCACGCTGGCAACCGATTGAATCAACTCGGCGACGTAATCCAGACCGGAAATCATTCGCGTGTCGGTCGTGCCGCCGAGCATCGCCGCGGCGTCGAGCAGTGTCACCTTGCCGTCCTGATCGCGGTCGAGTGCCTTGCGGACCGCGTCGATGTCGGACAATACCGGAATCCGCCGCGTCACCACATCTAACACCGGCCGGATCGGATCGAGCGCCAAGTTGACTGAGTCGAACGCATCACTTGCAAAGCCCTTGAAGAAGCTGCCGACGTCAAGCCGGATGTTGCCAAAGCCGACGGTGGGATTCGTCGGGTCATTCAAGTTCCACGTGGCGTCGAGATCAGCCAGAATTTTCGGCAAGCCCACCTGCGGCAGATGCGCGAGCGGCAGGCTGCTGAGATCGTAGTTGGAACTGAGCTGTAGATCGAAATGCGCCGCGGCACTGCCAGTCGCATGAACGTCGATCAAGTCGCCAATGTTTCCCAGGCCCAACGTTGCCAATTCGCTTAGCGTGACTCGGCCATCGCTGGCCGCACCGGTTCCCGGATCGACAAGATCGACGCTGAACAAACCATTGAGCATCGTGGGGCTTGAAGGGTCGTCCGTCAGAGCGAGTTCCAGGAAGCCGAGCGAACCGGTCGCCAGACTTCCCGGCGTCAACGCCATCGATAGGCTCATGTTCAGTTCGGGGGACTGCGAGACGTTGAAGAACACGCCGTCGTTCAGGCTGGCTCCGATCGTGAAGTTAAACGACCAATCGAAACCGACGTTTAATCCGGCGTCGATGTCCAGCCCGAGCGCTGCGAAGCCGAGATCTGCGTCCAGCGGCAACGTGTCGCTGACCGTACCGCCAACCGAAACCGTGTACGTGACTTCGTCGCTGCCGATCAGATTCAAACCGACCGACGCGCCGGGAAACACACCGGCCAGCGCGTTTTGCAATGCCGCCCGAACCGAATCGAACGTGTAATTGCCGTTCAGCGCGCCGCTAAGCGCCGACGAACCGGTTGCGGAAAGTTCGTCCAGAAAGCTGAAGGCCGGTAACTGATTCAGCCGCACGCCGGCCAAAGGCAGTTGGAAGTTGAGTGCCTTGTCGAGCGCCCCATCAAGTTTGTCGAACAGGATGTCGAATTGTTGGACGAGCGCCTTGAGCACCGTTTGCAAATCAATGGAATCGATCAGTCCGTTCAGATCCGGCGATGTGACCGTCACCGTTCCGGCATTGACGTTACCGGCGATGATCTCCGTCAGCAATTGATTGAGGTTCGGCACGTTCACCGTCAGGTTGCCGATTGCGTCACTGGTTGTTGGGAACTTGAGCGGCAGGTCCAGATTCAAGCCGCCGGTCAGATCAACCTGCATCTGGCCGAGCAGCGTCGCGATGTCGGACAGGAACAGACGCTGTGGTGCGTTGGTGGGGAAATGCACCGTGAATGCCGCGGGACTCGTCGCCGCTCCGCCGCCATCGGCATCCAACGCCACCGTCCCACCGCGGACGAACAACGACAACAGTCCAGCCGCGGTGACATCGACATTCAGATCCGACGCGGCGACGGATGTGGTAACTCCGAAATTCGATGCGCGGTTGATGTACGGCCGTGGATCGGCTGGGTTGGTCAGGTCGATGCCGATATCCAAGTTGAACGTCAGTCCGCCCTGGAACGGAATCGTTTGATTGGCACTCACTTCCAGCAGATGCCCCGCGCCCGGGATGTTGGCCGCCGGGCCGAGCGAGCCGAAGTCCATGTTCAAGTCCAACGATCGATTCACGGTCCGTGTGAAGTCGATTTGAAACTCGAGGGCCTGGTTTTGGAACACCAAGTCCAGCGTCGGAGCCGAGCCCGATAACACTTGATCGAGTCCGGCTTGCAGCTGCGCCTTAAGATCCTCCAGCGCGCCGGCCCGGTTCTCCGGCTTTTTCATCTCTTGCAACAGGTCGAGGAAGTCCTGCGCAAAGCCCACCAATTCACCAGCCGACAAACCGGTCCCAGGAATCTTGACGCCAAGCAATTTGTTCTTGCCCATTTCGACCAGCGACTGCGCCAACGATTCGAGCGCGGCCAACACGTCGTCGAAATCCATTTCCCGCAAACTGTTCAGCCCCGCGAGTAGCGTCGGGTTCAGCGTGAGTTGCGGCAACGACGACGCGTAGTCGTCGATCGCCACACTGATCTGATGCTGGCCGGCGGGAATCGACGTGGGCAGGCCGAGGTCCAAACCCGACGCGTTGACGGCGATGTTGTCGACGTTGAAGTGGCTGGAGCCGGTCAGTGATGGCGTGCCGATCGCGGCGATGTCCGTGGTGATCAACTGATAAAGATCCATCAGCCCGATCCGTGCGCCATTGAGCGGCTGAAACGTAAAATCTACGTTGCCGCCGGCGCTCAGTCCGCCCGTGAGGCCGACGAAGCCGAACGTGGCCGACGCCGCCAGGTTGCCGGCCAGACTGAGGCTCGCGTCGAGTGATTGATCGCGGATGAAGACATGGTTGCCGATGTTGTCGAAAGCGTCGGTCGACGTTGGGAAGTGCAACGCGGTGACCGCCGGGTTACCGGCGTCCGCCGTGATCCGCATTGTCGGCGTGCCACTTAGCATTGTCGTGCGAAGCCGCAGCTTGTTTTCATCACGTTCCGCTTTGACCGCCAGCCCTGAACTGGCCAGAGCGGTGTTGATGTCTGCGACCAGATCGTCAATCGACGAGTTGCCCGTGCCGAAGAAATTCACGATGACCGGTGGATTGCTGCCGACGGTTACGTTGATCGCGGCTTCGCCCGCGAAATTACCGTCGTTCGGCGCGTCACCCGTGGCGGTGATGGCGGCCGAGATCGGCGACAGATCGATGCCGAAAGTCAGATTGAATGCAACATTGCCGTCGAAGTCTAAGTTGCCGGTCGCGTCCACGGCAGCGATCGGCGGTAGCGCGGCGTCAAATTGAAAACCGATGTCGCGACTGATGTTCTTGTTGTACCCGATCGTGTAGGTCAATTCTCTCGATGCGACGTTGTAGAACGGATTGATGACCGACACATCGACGCCCAGCGCCTCGGCCAGTTTCACGCCTAGCGATTGGGCGCCGTTGAACGTCGGATCGCCGCTAACCCCTGACAGCAGATCAATGAAGTCCAATCCCAGATCGACCGCATCACCGAGCCGCTTCCCGGTGAACGGAACCTGGAAGTTGAAGCCCGACGAACTGCCCATCTCTTTCAGCCGCGCAGACAGCGACCGCAGCATCGCCAGGATCGAACCGGCATCGAAAGAACTGAAGTTCAGTATCTGGTCAAAATCTTGGAACGTGATGTCGGGAAACGTGCTGTCGAATAAATCAGAGTCGCTGACCAGAATCCGCGGTGTGGCAGCCGCGGTTGCACTGAACGCGCCGATCGAGGCGAAGACGGGCAAGTCGGCTTCCAGCGACGCGTTAAACGACAGATCGGCAAGTTCGGTAAACGAGTATGTTCGTAACTCACCCAACGAAACACGGCCATCGCCATCCAGGTCAGCGAGCAATGCGCTCAACTTGGCATCCAACAGGATGACGCCCTTGTCGACACCAGCATCCAAGAATCCCAATTGCAGTGCAATGTCCAAGTCATACGCCTGAACAACAACCTGGGCCGAAAGGTCTCGCACGTCAATGAAGAATGCCTGGTCCGTGTTGCCGATCAATGCCAGATCGACCCCCAGTGTGAAATCCAGATTTAATTTCCCGACGACGTCGACATCCAACGACAAATCGAATGGTAGGTCGTCAGTGCCGAGGCCTAAATCGATAGCAACGGAACCGAAATTGACTTGATCGCTGAAGTTAATGTTAAACAACATGACCGATCCGTCTTGCTGAAAAGACGTTTCGATCGCATCTATTGATGGGACGTTTTCAATCGCGCTCAGCAATCCCTCCACGTCGAAGTTGGTGGTTGAAGCAAAGTAGCTGGTGATCGGTGTGATCAGGTTCGTACTGAACAATTGGCTGGGCGACACAACATCCTTGATTGTGGTATCGCCCAGTCCCGGAATGGGCTGGTTGAATTCCGGCGCGTCGGCAATGTTTTCCAGTGACGAGGCAACATCTTCCACCGCCTCTTGAATGACCGGTGCAACGTCCGTTGGAATGGCTTGCGTGGTCGGCGGGGGACTGACTTCTGCCGTAAAATGTCCGAAATGGGACGAGAAGAATTCCACGCGGAGTCCGGGAAGGTCCCAGGTCCGCGGGTCGTCGTAATAGATTTTCGTCACTTTAGCGCCCGATGGCGTTACGGTGTCAAAGACGCTCTGCAGCAGAGCAATCGTATCGGGCAGGTTATACGGATGACCTTGCCCGTCCACGTCCGGGTTGTCGACCAGTAGAGACGACAAGGCACGTAGCTCGGGCTCACCCAGGACGAAGGCAGCTAGCGGGGTAGTGTCTGTTAACGGATCTGTGTCGACTTGAGCGAAGGCCAGAGTGAAATTCTGTGCGTTGTTGTCTTCGATCAGTAAATTGTCGGCCAAGGTGATGGTGAAGATGTCCGGGTCGACCGCCGTCACTTGGCTTTTGATGACCTTGCGAAACTGATCTTGCGTGACCACAAAGGCCGGCAAGCCGTTGCTGAGCTGTTGGGCCAACGCATTCAATTTCGGCGACCAGAAAATCTCCGACGTAAAAAGCACGTCCTTGATCTTGAGCTGATTGCTAAGCTGACCGTCCGTATGCCCTTTGCCTGTGGCGAAAACAGCAATGTGATTGTCGCCGTTGGGGTCGGCGGCCGTTTTGGCCGCGACGTATGTACCGCCGTCGAGCACCTTGGTACGAAAGAACACACGATCGGGAGACGTTATATATGACTCTTCCGCTGGCAGGTCGAATGCCAAATGCCTGCCGCCATCATGAATCGGACCGAGCCGTGCAAACGAATAGTCGCTAGTAAGATGTGCCAGTGTGGCGGCCACGGTCGTGGCTTCATTTTTCGGCTCGCCGCCGGCTTGAAGGCTGGCGTAAGAGAACTTCAGATGCTCGCCGTTGGATTCGATAATCTTGTTGCCTAATGCCGTGATGACCTCTTGAGCCCAACTGGTCCCCCAGCTCTCCGGGCTTTGACAGTTGTCGGAAAATCCGAGCGCCTGACAGAGCAAGACATCTGGAGAATCAAAATCAATTCCGGGCACACTGGTTAACTGTTGCCAACGGGGCGCCGATGGCGAATTGATGAAACCGTTGGCGTCCAGCTTGTGAACGTTGCTGAGCTCGAGAGCGTTCGTTGGTGCCTCCTGACTTGTAGCCCGTACTGCCGAATTGAACAGGCGGATGGCATATTTCGTCTGCTCACCCGCATCACCGTCAACGGCCAAGGGTTGCCGGTTAGCGCCGGGAAAACCAAGGAACTTCAGTCGCTGCTGAATCCTCAGGAAGGTCAACACGCTGGAACCACTCAGTTGAACCGAATTGGAACCCTCTGTGGAATATCCGGCGGCCACGACAATTTGAAAGTTTTTGACCGTGCCATTGACCGTGACTTGTCCCTCGATCGTTCCCTGGAATCCTTGATCTGTTGGAGCCGAATCGTTGAGCTGCTTGAAGGACTCTGGCACAAAAAAGAACCTGCCCGTGGATTGGAACGGCGCCGACGGGTTATCCGCGCGATTGCTCAAGACGACACGGCCGATCTCCTCCGTTCCCTGTTTCAGGTGAATGTCACCGACGCCGTCGATGGTCGACGTCAGACCGCTAAATTGCAGATTCGTGAACGTGGTCCCACCAAGCTGTTGTTGAAGGTCCACGGAGATCACGTCCCCGGTATGTCCTTCGCCCGATGTGATCTTGAAGAAATGGTCGGTCGCGCCGGCCAACGGTACGCCGAAGGGACTCTTCAGGCCGCTGGCACCCGAAGCATTTAGCCGCAAACGGTAACTTCCCAAAGGAAGCTGCCCGTTCTGCGTAAACAAGTTTTGTTCGTTACTTCCCGCCAGATACTCGATCGAAACATCCGCGTGGGGCAGCAGTGCTTTGCGATGCTGGAACACGCCATCGTCGAACGTGTCGAACTGGCCGTCCGGCCCCGCCGACCGAATCTCGTAGTTCGCGTCCAGGTTGGCCGATGTGGGGTCGATGACCTGCGAAAAACCGACCGTGATTTGTGTCCTGGTACCTCGGTCGGCAACGTTGACATACGTGACCTGGGGTGCGGGAATGGTAACCGCGGTATTGAGCGCCGAGCCAGCGTTGATGCGGCCGCTGCCCAATTTCCCGGCCAGACGCGGATTGTCGCCCACGTCGTCAATAAAGTCCGCTGTTCCTTTTAATCGAGCGACAACCTGATCGCGTGTCCGTTCGGGGTTTTGGGTCCAGACGAGCGCCGCAACGCCGGCCGTAATCGCTGAGGCGTTCTGCGTGCCGGACGATGCGA
>JAGQPO010000115.1 GCA_020426665.1 Planctomycetales bacterium | reverse complement strand
GTCCCGAATCTAAGAAGTTCGACGCCAGCACCGCAGCCCGCTTGGAAAACAAGATCGAATTGTGCGTCGCATTGACCACCAACCGATCACGTGCGGTTGGCATTTGCGACGATGAACTTGGAACTAGCACATCAAACCGCGCGGCGATAATTCCATCGTCAACCAAGTGGTCCCGTAACCATGGATGACCAAAACCTTGCTATTCACGCTTGGCTTTACTGATCAAAAAATCGACCAGTTTCTCACTGTGGAAGAAACCTTCCCAGAAATTATGACCTTGGCCTTCAACGCGTTCCAATGTGATCAATGATCCTTGACCGGCAGCCTTGTATGCGGCTTCGAGGGCTGCAGAGTTCTCCTCGATCGGCACAACTTTGTCGTCCGTGCCGTGAATGATGTAGACGGGGATTTTTGCATCAACGATTTTGTCGGCCATTTTGATCGGATTGAATTCCGATTGACGTTGTTGTAACTCGTCCGGCGTCACGCCATAGACCGACGCGGCTTTGTCGACTCCCGGGTAAGTGGTGTAATCGTATACCGGATAGATTCCACCAATCGCTGCGACGCGATCGGGTCTGTGCACTGCAAAGCTACTGACGTGCAATCCGCCGCGACTTCGACCAAGCAAGACAGGTTTGGTGCTGTAGCCCCGAGACACCATTTCATCGTACAACGCGTCAAAGTACGGTTGGCCGTGCGGACTGCCGTGTGCCTCGCCGATATCGATCCCTGCGACTGCGACACCGGCCGCCAAGAATCGCTCGTGCATCCATCGTTCATGTTCGTCCGGATAGCGGGGGAGCGTGGGGCCGTAGAAGACCCATGGCATTCCCAGATCCGTTTCGGCAGCGGTTGCTGGCTGCATCAAAAATGCGTGACGTCCTTTGACAAAAAAGGTCTTTCCGTTTGGCAACACTTGTGTTCGTTGGACACGGGCGGCGACCTGTGCATCCCACATTTTGCCGGTTCGATGATTCAGTTGATTTTGTTTTTCCAGGACCTTTTCACCAAGGTCCGTGGCGGCCAGTTCGGTGGCTTCGTCCAACTGTTTCTCCCAGGCGGACACCAATTCGGCAAGTCGATCCGCCTGGGGCAGCGCCAGATCAATCGATTCGATTCGGTCATTTGCGAGATCGTACAATTCCCACGGTTCGTTCTCGGGTGCGACCGCTTTCCAAGACCCGCGTCGAATCGCCCGATGACCATCGTGATACCACCACAAAGTCCTTTCCGGCGCGGCTACAGAGGCGTCGACGTCGCCCAAGAAGCTGCGTCCCGGAGGCGCGGGCGAACCATCAGGATGTTTGGCGCCGGTCAAATCCAGCAGCGTCGCGGCGACGTCGATGACGTGTTGCGGATTGCGGCGGAATTGACCATGATCTTTAATACGACTTGGCCACGACAGGATGAACGGTGTGGAGATACCGCCTTCGTGGGTCCATGTTTTGTGACGTCGAAACGGCGTATTACTTGTCGTCGACCATCCCGGTCCCAAGCACAAGTACGTCAACGCTGATCCCGGCGCGGCTTCAGGATCATGTCCGTCGCCCCGCACCATGATCTCCGCGCTCGCGCCGTTGTCGGACAGGAACATCACCAGAGTGTCATCCCATTGTCCCATCGATCGAACCTGGTCAAGCACACGTCCGATCGCGATGTCCATGCGATGAACCATGGCGGCATGAATCGCCATCTTGGTTGCCTGGAATTCCTTTTGCGATTCCGTTAGCGCATTCCAGGGCATTGCCCGGTTCGTTTCGCCAGGGCCAAGGATTTCGAATGCGTCGGGAAAATGATAAGGAGGTCCCAGGTCGCGTTCGACCGCGGAAACCCGTTTGGCGGACATCGGGTCCAGCAAGCCGATGGATTGCATCCGCTGCCAACGTTGTTGTCGGATCGCATCCCATCCGACCTGATAGGTCTTGTCATAGATCGCGATGTCTTCCGGCAATGCATGTAATGGAAAGTGCGGCGCGGTGAAGGCGAGGTATTGAAAGAACGGTTGGTCGCCATGATCTTGCGCGTGTTCCTTCAGGTTTTCAATGGCATGGTCAGCCATCTCGCTGGTCAGGTAATAGTCGTCGCGAAACTCGAGTGGCTGTTTTGGCTTTCCGTTCGGTCCGGAGACGGTTTCAAAGTAACGGCCGATGGTCAACGCAGACTTTTCAAATCCGGTGTTTGTCGGCTGGCCATCGATGTGCCATTTCCCCGTGTGATAAGATCGATACCCGACCTTGGCCAACATTTCCGGCAACAGCACCGCCCACGGCGGGCGCTTGCCCTGGTTTCCTCCACCGCTTGGCAAGCCCGGCAGAAAGTCTCGTCGAATCTGCTGGGCGTAAAAGCCCGTCATCATTGCGCCTCGGGTCGGCCAGCATCGCCCGGTGTTGTAGAACTGTGTGAACCGCAACCCGCCCTCAGCCAGCGCATCAAGATTGGGGGTCTGGATTTCTCCGCCATAGCAACCCAGATCAGAGAACCCTAAATCGTCAGCCAGGATCAGCAGAATGTTAGGTTTCGCGGCAGCGTCATTCGACGATTGGGCGAGAACCGCCGGCGTGATCCCGATGCAGCACAGCACCAGAACAAAGACTCTGGAGCTGACACCAATGCCGAGAGAATGTTTCATTGTCAAAGGTCGTTGGGTTGGAGAGGGCTGAAACACACGTCGTCGCAAAACGACGGAGTTCAGGATGTTGCCGTGCGCGAGGGATCAGGGCAGTTGCAAGTGTGGAAGATCATGAAGAGGTGCCGATATTGATGCCTTGATTGTAAGGCCGAACGCAACGCAGATATAATAGTGGATTCTCATCCAAGGCCCTCGTTTTTTCAACACGATGTCAGTTCCCGATTTGCTGCCCGATTCAACATCCCCAAGTTTGCTATTGGGTACGATCCAGGGGAGCCCGATCGCCACCGAACAGCTGTATCGAATTTACTACCCTCTTTGTTTTGCCTGGTGTCGTCAGCTGGGGCTACAGGAGTGCGATGCGTTAGACACAGCCCAGATGGTTCTGTTGCGGGTGATTGATCGGCTAGGCGAGTTTTCTCGGAAAAAGGGACGTTTTCGGAATTGGCTTTGGACAATCAACAAGAATGCCGTCTTTGATTGCTGCCGGCAAGGAAAGTGGGAAAAGGAGTATCCTCACGACATTCTAGACCGCCTTCACGCCGCGCCGGACGAGTCGACTCGCTCAACACTTCCCCGAATTATCGCGACCCAGGTTTTGGAGGTACTGAAAGAGGAGTTGACTGAACGCACATTCCGGATCGTCAAGGCAACCATTTGTGATGGGCGATTGCCTGCCGATGTTGCTGCGGAATTTGGAGTTTCTGTCGGCTCAGTGTACACCGCCCAGTGTCGTGCCCTGAAAAAAGTGCGTCTCGCACTGAAGGATCTGGAATTCTAATCAATTGATGTAAGCGCCGATCGTATATCTATCGAGCGATGTCCTATTCAATGTTCTATTCCACGGCAAACAAGGGGCGGAAGTGCAAGATAGAAATAGTGGGTGCCCCCCTGAAGACCGGCTATGTGAGTTCCGTATCGGCATGTTGACCGATGACGTCGAGATCGATGTCATTGGTCAGCATCTCGATCACTGTGAGCATTGCCAGTCCTTGCTTCAGCGACTTCCAACCATTGTGGACGTGGGACAATCGGGCACGACTCAATATGCGTCTGAGATTTCTGCGGAGCTCTTGGCGAGACGCAGCAGAGAATTCAGTCGCGATGCGATCCCACGAAAGATAGGAAAGTATCGGATTGACGGGGTGTTGGCTCGCGGCGGCATGTCAACCGTTTACCGTGGTTACCATCCCACACTCCAGCAGACCGTGGCCGTGAAATCGTTAGGAGGGACGAGAGTCTTTAGTGAGCAGTCCCGCAGGAGTTTGATTGACGAGCAAAAGACGCTTGGAAAGATTCGTCATCCGTCAATCGTTAGTGTCATGGATGCGGAGCTGGACAATGGAATCCCATTCATTGTCATGGAACACGTCTCAGGACGAAACTTGGCTGAATTGGTGCGACAGGACGGCCGATTCGACCTTGTTGATGCATGTGCGATTCTCGCTGCCGTCTGTGATGCGCTCATTTCGGTGCACCTTTCCGGCTATGTCCATCAAGATGTAAAGCCAGCAAATATCATGCTGACAGATGATGGCATCCCAAAGCTATTGGATCTGGGACTCGCAATCCACGAAACCGAAGAAAGCCCAAGGATCGGCGGGACTCCGCGGTTCATCGCTCCAGAACAGATTTCAGGACACATGCGTCCTAATACTCGTTCAGATTTATATGCAGTGGGCGCCACGTTGTTGTTTTTAGTCTCTGGAGAGTTGCCACCCGACAGCCGTGACCCTGATTATGAGGTGAAGGTTCAGCAACGGGTGCGGAGTATGCCACCGCGACTGAGGTCGACAGCCCTCAATCTCTTGAAACATGATCCTGCGTTGCGAACGCAGTCCATCACGGAGGTCCGCGATCTATTTGCTGAGTTCGGCTCCAGTAGCTCACGCATCAATTTACGGCTTGCGATTGGGGATGTCCGCCCGCAACGTCGGCGAAGAAGTTTTGGTGTGGTCATGTCAATCATCGTCGTCGCAATGTTGGGATCCATCTCACTTCTGTTTTCGAAGGCAACACGGTGGCATAGCGTCAAACCTTTCGAGCATCCTTACTTTGTAATTTCTGCAGCAGACACCCCTGACGCCCCTGGATTGTTGTCTCGACAACAAGCTGCGAATACTGGAAAGCAGATAGATACCGTCTACCCTCGTCCGTCGCCAAAGAATTCGGTGTGGAGTCATTCAGGTAACCAGATCGCGTGTATTGGAAACGATGGTGTATTGCGAGTATACGATGTCAAAGACGATCGGATCGTGGATGTTCATCTTCTCTGTTGCTACAACGATTCGGACGTAGATATGCCGCAGATCTGTTGGCTCGGCGACGATCGTCAGATTCTTGTCGGGGCATCGATCCGTTACCCGTTACAGATTTGGGACGTCCAGAATCAAACTTGCCTTTACAAAATCATTCCCGATTCGGAAGTATTGGCCACGGCTTGGGAACCGGGCCTTCGACGCATCGCGATTGCTGACGAACGGGGAAGTGTATCGGTTTATTCTCAAGACGCTGCCTTGTTACGTGAAAGGAGCGTCATTCCGTCGAGCCCCATAAAGTCTATTGCGTTTGATCCAAAAGGAGAGCGGCTCGCGGTGCTGGGCGCGCATGGCGTGTTACGCGTCATTAGTGTTTCTGACCTGGCGACTTCCGTGGAGTTTGACTTGGCGACGTCTGCCAGCAGTGTCACTTGGCATCCTGACGGAGATCGGCTATTCGCCGGAACGAACGATGGGGTAGTCGTTGAAATTGACGTTTCCTCGACGGGAAATCCAATGGCACATCATGAGTTGGGGCGGGGCATCGTTGCATCAATCCAATGGAATCGCAAAGGCGATCGGCTTGCGGTGGGCAGCTGGGACACGGTTGTGTGGAATCCAAATCTTGATTCGATTGACAAATTGACTCAAAGTTCTTCGTACAATTGGTCAACTGTGGATTGGCATGAAAACCGATTGTTGCTTGCTTCGGTTGACAGCGGACTCACGATTTGGGATGCGGACAATAAGAGTGAGACCAGATTGATGGAGAGTTCGTTGCAGCAGGTTCTGTCGATCGCCTGGAATCCGATTCGGCGTCAAGCTGCGATCAGCACGATGACGGGAAACCTGTTTGTCATTGACTTGGACGGCAAACTGTTATGGCACGACGATCCGACGGAAGGTAATCTTGCGCTCGGTTCCCTCGACTGGTCGCCGGATGGCAGCCGATTGTGTGGAATCAACGAGTGGCAGCAGGATCTCTTTGTTTGGGATGCCGAGACGTCCAGCCTGGTGAAAACACACACGGTCGAGAACGGAGTCCTCACTGCCGCATGGCTTAACGACAACGTGATTCTATGTGGTGGAACAAGTGGTTTGCTGCAGATCGTTGAACTGGGCGCAGCTGAATCGACAGCAGGTTTAAAGCTTGATGGCACCATTCGTGATGTTTCACGAAACACCTTGGGGACGTTAGCGGCTGTCGCCAATGAAGGCAGCGGAGTCTATATCATCGACATGGCGATGGTTGACGCCCCGGCTATCAGCAAGAATTTCCTTGAAGGCGAATCCATTCGCAGTATCGACTGGTCACCAAACTCCAAAGAGCTCGCGGTGACAAGCAACGACGGCCAATTGCGCGTAATCGACGCCGAGAGTGGCGTGGCACGGCACACGCTGAAGAATCAACCGCTACGCCCGCAAGTTGCACGATGGAGCAACACGGGAACTGCGATTGCTGCCGGTGATTATGGCATCTTTAACGCGAACGGCCTACAACGCAACCGTTTCATACCCATCAACTGCTACGCATACGCATGGACAATCCCGGAAGGCCCGATTCTGGGCGGAACATGGACGGATACCGTAAATTGCTTTGCAGATGACTCCGGAACGCTTGCCTGGAAATTGATCCTTCATCATTCCGGATCGGCCACATTGATTCGTAGTGATGGCACGTTGCTTAGTAGCGATTCGGAAGAATTCAAAGTGACTCCGACACACTGAAGCGGCCAGGCGATCGGTTTTTCGGAATGAGAACGCAATTAGAATTCGTACTTCGTTATTGAAAACACACCTTGGAATTGCAGCCCTGTAAATGACAAAACGAAAACGGTTACCAAGCATTCGACAACTGAATCTGCGCCGGTCAAAGGTCGAAGCCTTGGAACAACGTCTGATGCTGGCATCTGATTGGCGCAACCCAATTTACTCGTTTGATGTAAACGCCGATGGCTCCGCTTCACCACTTGATGCGTTGTTGGTAATCAACGACCTCGGCAGGCATATCGATGAAGGTAGTCGCCCCATCACTGGAGTTTCAAGACCGCAAGGAACGCCGTACCTTGACCCCAATGGTGATGGCAAGATTTCTCCGCTCGATGCTCTTAACGTAATCAACGAATTGGCTCGTCCGTCGCCATTCATTCTCAACGAACAAGGCTCGCGGGTTGCGGAGAGTTCGATCGTTATCGGCTTGGGACAGGAAACGGGAACGAGAACCTATCGATTCGAGATCGATGCAACGTTTGACACCTCCGATACATCGGCGGGCCTTGAAGACACGTTTGCCGTCTATCTTAAAGACATCGATGGCAACAACACCACGGTGATCGATCGCGGCGTTAGTGGGACGTCGCTATTTACTCTTTCCGGTGATACCGCAGACTTCATTCCAGGACTGGTTCGATTTGATGGGACTGTTGTTGAAATCGACCTGTCGTCACGCCCTGAACTGGACGCCGCTCGGCTGGTGTTCCAGTTGATCAACGCCGATGGAGATCACGGCTCCGCGGTGAGTCTGCATCCTCTTGCGAACGATGTGGATCCAGAGGGCGTGGTTGGAATTCGTCTCGATGCCCAGCCGACGTTATCCGATGCGGCCGATTCACTTGCAGCCGACAGTTTGTTTGTGACCTCGGCCATTAAACCGGTCTTCGAGAACATTCGTTACCGCAGTCGCGGTGGCGTGTTTGAGGCGGATCTTCGGGTCTTCAATTCGGGTGATCCCACCGGGCGCGATGTTATTGTCGCGTTTCCGCAAATGAATCAGGATGATTTTCAGTCAACGATCTCGGGAACACTCGCCGACGGATCGCCATACATCAGTTTTCGTGATGCGATCACTTCAGGAGGTCTGGATCATCACGGTCAATCGCGAACCATTCCGGTAACGATCGACGCCATGCCAAGTGCATTGCTGCTCCAAACACAGACTCGCACAGGAGGCCCCAACCGCGCCCCGGCGTTTTCCGCGTTATCGGCCGTTACCGTTACTCCTGGCGAAAGTCATGTGGTAAACCTTTTCGCCGACGATCCCGATGGTGATCGAGTCTATTTCACAACATCAACCATGAACTCGGGGCTCCCGTTCACGCTAGATGGAAACGGAACCCTCACACTACATCCGAATCCCAACAGCATCGGCATCCATGAGGTTGTGCTGAGTGCCAAAGACGGCATTCTGTCCAGCACCCAAGTCCTGGAAGTTACCGTCGCCGAAAGGTCCGCCCAACCGACGACCTTCAGCGGTACCGTACTGGACGTTGATGGTACCCCTTTGCAGTCGGTGCCTATCGAGATCGGTAGGTTTCAAGGCGTCACCGATAATCAAGGACAATTCAGGATTGATTTGCCCTCGTTTACGGTCCCGACCGAATCCTTTGAAATTTCGGTTCCAATCGGAGACCCGTATTTCGATCCGCTTGGCGACGGCAATCGCTCGATCGAACTGAACCGGGCCGGCTACGACATCACGACTCGAACGTCGGCTTCAAACCCTCGACAACATCCCAATCTGGTCAGCTCGTTCCTGGATGGCAGTGTGGTGTACGGTTCCAGTCCGGACCGCGCGACTGCATTGCGCACCAACGATGGAACGGGGCGATTGAAAACGTCGGTGGGAAATCTGCTGCCTCTGAACGATGACTTGACGTTTCCCGACGGCGTCTTGGAAAACGAAAATAGCTCGCGGCGCGATCCGCAGACATTGTTTGCCGCAGGCGACGTGCGCGCCAACGAGAATCCCGGACTCGCTTCGCTGCAGACGTTGCTGGTTCGTGAACACAATCGTCGCGCCGATGAGTTAGCTGCGGCCAATCCCGGTCTTGATGGAGAATCGCTTTATCAGGAAGCACGGCGGTGGGTGGGAGCCATCATTCAGCACATCACTTACAACGAGTTCTTGCCGTTATTGTTGGGGCAAAACGCCTTGGGAACTTACGCCGGATATGACCCCGACACGGACCCTTCCGTTAGCGGATTGTTTTCGGGAGCGGCATTTCGCTTCGGCCATAGCACGGCGACCAGTGGGATGATTCTGTTGGATGAGAGTGGCCAACCTTTGTTGGAAAGTCCGATATCGACGCGAGATGCCTTTTTCAACCCGGAACCACTTAAAGATTTAGGCCTCGATCCAATCCTGCGTGGAATGGTCGCCCAAACAAGCGAGGCCTTGGACACGCAAGTCATCGACGACTTGAGGAACTTTCTGTTCGGGCCGCCCGGAGCCGGAGGACTAGATCTCGTTTCGCTCAATATCCAGCGTGGACGCGACCTTGGATTGCCAAGCTACGTTGACGTGCGGGCTCAATTCGGCTTGGAACCGGTTCATACATTCGCCGACATCTCATCCAACGTCGAAGTCCAGGCCCGGTTGGCGGCCGTTTACGGCAGCGTCGAGCAGATCGACCTTTGGGTCGGCGGACTTGCCGAGGATCACGTTGCCGGCGCCATGCTTGGCGAAACCTTTCACGTCATCATCACGAGCCAGTTCGAACGATTGCGCACTGGCGACCGTTTCTGGTATGAAAACGGTCAATTCACCGCCGATGACTTGCAGGCGATTCGATCGACAAGTATGTCTTCGTTGATCGAGCGAAACACGGGCATCGTCAACTTGCCCGGCGACGTTTTCACTATCCAGACACAGCCGAGTGGACCTCAGGCCGGAGGCTCTTCTGGGTTGGCGACTGAGATTCGATCGGTCACCGGCGGTGGCAACAACCTGTCTGATCCAACAATCGGCGCCGCCGGAGAAAACCTCCGCGTCGATTACGAACCGGCCTATGAAGACGGAATCAAATCACCCGCAGGGGCGGACCGTCCTGGCGCCCGCGAGATCAGTAATGCCGTCTTTGCGCAGGCCAGCTCCACAACGAATTCCGTCGGCGCGACGCAACTATTTGCCAGCTGGGGCCAATTGTTAACGCATGACACGAATCTGACGCCCGGTGGAACCGACAATACCCTTCGTGTTCACGGAGAGTTGCGATCGGGAACACACGACTATCCCTTCGTTGCCGAGGAACTGCGGCTGATGCTCGGTCACGAAGTCTACGTGGGCTACAACAACGTCATCGATAGGCCGATCTATTTACCAAAACTGAACATGTCCGATGCGGTCCAGATCGATCCGCAAGCCGACATGGATATCAGGATCGACTTGGCGTCTGGAGGGCAAGCGGAACTGAAGATTCTTGCAAACACTTTGGTCGACCGAGAAGGCAATCCGTTCAGCGAAACGTTGAGTATTACCGAGGTTCCCCGGGAGTTGACGCCCGCTTCGCTTCCGGAAACCCTGATTCCGGAAACGGTTGTCACCATTCAACCGGCCGACATGGTATTCACAACACCTGCGGCGCTCACCTTGCCGAATCGTGCCGGCTATCCGGCAGGGTTGATCATGGATCTTTGGTCGATCAACCCGGTCACCGGCGAATTCGAGATTGTCGGAACCACCCAAGTCTCCGAAGATCGGCTGAGAATCGAGACGATCGAAGGCGGCATCCGTACAAGCAGCTGGCATTTCCCCCTGCCTCGTCCCGATGATCCGGAGCAAGATCCGCTTTGTCACGAATGCCCTTACGCTTCAGTTGGATCTGAAGTCATCCTTTCGTCGGGAAGTTACATCGAACATCAGTCCCTCCCCAGTTATCAGTCCTTGGGGCAAACTCGTGGGCTGTCCCTTACATACAAGTCATCCCGCGCCGCACCAACCCAGGCTTTGGGGTTCCGCGCCGATGTTATTCAGGATTTTGCCGCCCCCCAGCCTCCGGGGCAATTACCCAACCGGTACCTTGCCCGGATGAGCATCGGAAATGGTAGCCAGACATTGAAGGTTCTTGGCAATCAAGCTGGCGGTCTTGATGCATCCTGGGCGTTGGGCGACTTGACCACCGCCGATAAAGTGACAGGCAGGATTGGATTTGATAGTGACGCACTGCCGACCGGAGTCTTCAGCTACGAATTGATGGCTGGCGTCGGCACATTTGCAACGGGGCAGTTCAGCGGTGCGCTCAGTACGCTTCGTGGCACGTTTACGAATGTCAACTTGGTCGACAGTCCGTACGGTCGCGGTTGGACCATTGACCAACTGCAGTCCATCACCGTCGTTCCAGAAGATCTGGGCGATATACCCGCGGGGTCTGCCTTGCTGGTGGAAGGAAACGGCCAAGAAAGGCTATTCCGGGCGCCGGCTGATGGAAGCAATCAGCCCTATCAGTCGCCCGCCTTTGACTACTCCGAACTAAGCCGACTTTCCGATGGTCGTTTCGTTCGTCGGATGAGCGATGGAACGACGTACGAGTTTGATAACAACCATCGGCTTGCCGTGATGTCCGACAGGAATGGCAACCAAACAGTTTACCAGTACGATCAAAACCGATTAACACGGGTGATCGATCCGGCGGGTCTGGTGACCCGACTGGATTATGTCGGTGGCCAGCTTTCGAGCATCACCAACCCCAACGGAGCAATCACATCGTTTCGCATCGCAAATGGTGATCTTATCGAAATAACGTCCGCCGATAACAGTAAACGAACCCTCGGCTACAACTCCTCCGGGCTATTGGTTTCCGACACAAATGCCCGTGGTTTTACCGAATCGTTGACCTATGACGACAACAAACGTCTTTCCAGTGCAACGCACAGCGATGGTAGTGTCTTCAAAATCCATGCCGCAGCGACAAACGGGCTGGCGCTGTCCGGAAGCAATCAGTCCGCAATGATCGCAACATCACGTGACGCCCTACTGAGTACACCGGGTGGAAACGTGCGACGAGTCCAGTTTGACGAAAACGGGTTTCCATCTCAGGAAGACGATTCTGTCGGGCGTGTCTATCGAGTGGAGCGGAACGCGAAAGGATTGGTAACGAAACAGGTCGACGGGCGTGGTTTCGAGTCATCATTCAGCTACGACGACAACGGTTTGGTCACTCAGTCGATCGAGCGATGGAGTCACAGCCAGAGCATTGGTGGAGTCGGCTTGTTTCCAGCCAGACAGTACTTCATCCAAGAAAGCACACTCCGGAAAACACAACTACAAATTGCCGACCTGAATGATGATGGTTTCGAAGACATGATCGCGACCGGAAACGTTCCGTACTTGCTGTTTGGTAATGCCGGCGGAACGTTCTCGGACCCCATTGTGCTGCAGTCGGAGATCACTGAGTTGGATTTCGTTTCCGACGTTCACATCGCGGATTTTGATGGGGATCAAATCGAGGACGTTCTGCTGACGATGTTTCGCAATCCGTCGCTCGCATTTCTTCGTGGCGTCGGCGATGGAACGTTCCAAGCACCACAAACGATTCCCGTTCAGGGCACCCCATCGTCCATCGACATCGGTGACGTCGATGGCGATGGATTGAACGACGTTGTCCTGACCAAGTACCTTGATTATGAATTAACCGTGATCCGCTCAAATGGAACGGGGCTCAGCATCCAATATACGATGGACGTGTTGTCGTTTCCTGAAGTCGTTCGTCTGGAGGATGCGGATTCTGACGGCGATCTGGATGCTTTTGTCGCGGCCGGCGATGTCGTGACCCTCTTTACCAACGATGGGACGGGGCAATTTACCGACGCCGGGGTTGTGTTTGCGTACACGGACATCGGGGATATCGCGTTTTCAGATGTTGATGCCGATGGTGATCGTGACCTTATCTATACGGGAGCTTCGAGCGGCTACCTAAAGCGATTGAGCCCTGGTGTGTACGGGACGGCAACGACGATTGCGCTGCCCGCTGATAATCAATTCATCCGAATGGTTGATGTGACTGGGGATGGTCGCGAAGATCTGATCGGCTGGTCGGACTATGGCGACGCGTTGATGTTTGCCGGAACGGCTCCAGAAGGCTTCTCGGAGCCCCTGCGATTGGGGCTATCGCCCCGTACCGATATTCGTGTCACCGATTTCAACGGTGATGGAGTCGCCGATCTGGTCTCAGGAGGAGTTGATGCTGTAATCACCGTTTTAGAGGGCGATAATACAGGCCAATTCGGACAGCCGGATTCCGGTGACTACGATCTGCCGGGGAACGACCATGTGATTGCCGACTTGAACGGGGATGGATTGCAAGACAGCATTCAGTGGTCCTGGAGCGCGAGCTCGTTTGCCGTTGCATTTGGTGCGTCGGAAAGAACGTTTACCTCGCCGATTCATTTCGCGCTGACGCATGCGATCAAAGAGATCAGCGTCACCGATATCGATGCCGATGGAGACATCGATGTCTTTGTGTCAACAACAGGCGGTTTTCTCGTGCATATCAATGACGGCACGGGGCAGCTTGGGAATCCGATTCTTTACCAGACGGACACACCGGAAAACGATATCGGCCAGCTGCAATTCGATGACGTAAATGGCGATGGATTCATCGACATACTTGCGCCGGACAGCTATGCGTATTCAGACGACAGCATCAGTCTGTTCTTGGCCGATGGCAACGGCGAGTTTTCTTTATCGGGTCGCTTGCCGATTCGAAACGAATCGAAAATCGAACGGTCTGACGTTAATGGGGACGGACTGCAGGATTTGTTGTCGGTTGGTTATCGCAACTTTCCGACCCTCTTCTATCACCCCCGAAATAGTGACGGTACCTTTGGAGACGAGATCACACATCCGTTGTCGAATGATCCCGATCAGTTTCTATTTCTCCTGGCGTGGACGACCGGCGATTTCAACGGCGACGGCCGTGTCGACGTGGCGTCTCGCTTGACCGAAGCTGAATCAAATGAGCAAACAAGATTTTTTGTCTCTATCAATGATGGGGCGGGATCCTTTACGACCGCCGAGCAATTGACGGGAAGAACCTCGTACGATGACAGTTTGATCGCCGCGGACATTAATGGAGACGGGAACCAGGACCTGATCAGCGCCGATGGTTCTTCGGCAGGCGTGACGATTTGGTATGGCGATGGGACTGGTCGCTTTAGTGAACCGGACATCTACTACGCCGGTGAGGACGCTTACGGAGTCGCTCTGTCGGACGCCGATGCTGACGGAGATCTTGACGCCTATCTTTCAACAGCGACAGGCCCCGTGATCTTGACCAACACTGGCGGAAACGGAACCGGGGCCGCGGCGCCGGCGTCGAAGCAGACCTACGGGAACTTGTTTGGTATTCCCAGTGTATCGACTGATGAACTGGGCCGAACGAGTCGTCGCACGATTGACTCGACCAATGGTAACATTGAATCATTTACCGACGCAGCGGGCAATGAAACACAGTACACCTACACGCCACAAGGACTGATGGACACCGCGACCGACCCGCTCGGTCGAGTGACGGATTACGACTATGACAACCTGGGGCGACTGGTGTCCGTTACCTATGCGTCGGGGACAGCCGATGAAGGGACGCAGCGGTTCGAATATGACGGTGCCGGAAACGTCACGGCGAACATTGACGAGAATGGAAACCGCACGGAGTTCACGTTCGACTCGTTGAACCGATTGACGTCCACAAGGGATGCGTTGGGCAACGTCACGCAGTTTTCCTATGACGACGCAGGAAACATGGTTGGTGTGCGAAATGCGCTCGGAAACACCACCATCTATCATTACGATTCGGAGAATCGCTTGTCATCGGTCGTCGATGCGTTAGGGAACACGACTCGAATCATGTATGACCTTGCCGGCAATGCAACCGAAACGATTGATCCCAATGGCAATATCACCCGCAACCGATACGACGAACGCAATCGCGTGGTGTCAACCATTGATGGCGAAGGCGGTGTCACGCGATTTGTCTACGATAGTGACGACAACTTGATCTCGCTGACCGACCCCGTCGGTAACCGAACCCGTTTTGCATACGACGGGCGCAACCGACTGATACGAGAAACCGATCCGCTAGGCAAGACTTCCGAGTATCAGTACGACGCGGCAGACAAATTGATTCAGAAAACTGACCGCAATGAACGATTGACAACGTTCCATTATGATGAGTTGGATCGCTTGGTCACGGAAACGTGGATCGGTGGGGGAAACACCATCAACTACTCGTATGACGCCGTCGACAATCTGCTTTCGGTGATCGACGCGTTCAGTTCACTTGCATTTACCTATGACGCGCGCGACCGTGTCAAGGCAGTGGACAACTCGGGAACACCTGGTGTTCCGAATGTGGTCTTAACGTATGGTTACGACGCAACGGGTAACATCACTTCCGTGACCGATTCGATTGAAGGCACACCTAACGGGCTGACGTCCTATTCCTACGACGCGATCAATCGCCAGACGCGGGTCTCACAAACGGGCGCACCCGGAGCGGTCGCTACCGACATCGCCTTTCTGCCGTCAGACAAACGCGTTGACCTCTATTATAACGAATTGGGCCAATACAACTCGATCGAACGCTATGCTGATCTTACGGGTTCACAGTTGGTAGCCAAGTCTGCGTACACCTACGACAACGTCAATCGTTTGGCTCGCCTGGCCCACACCAATGCCATGGATGCAGTTTTAGCCTTCTACGATTATGAATTTGATTCAGCCAGTCGGATTGCATCGATCACCGACATCGATGGGCGAACGGATTACAGCTATGACGACCAAGATCAACTGACTGGCGCGAACCGCGATCCATCGGACGTGCGTGGTGACGAATCCTACCAGTACGACGACAACGGCAACCGCGTCCAATCACACTTGCATGGCACAGGCTACGTCACCGGTGACGGAAACCGCCTCCTGTCCGATGGCGTGTACAACTACGAGTACGACGACGAAGGAAATACCGTATTGCGAACGGAAATCGTGTCCGGTGCAACACGTACGTTCCGCTGGGATCATCGAAACAGGTTGTCCAGCATTATTGATCGCGATGCCGACGACAACATAATCCAACAAGTTGTTTTTGTCTACGACGCTGCTGGCCGGCGGATTTCAAAGACGGTGACACGAGGCCAAGGCCAATATGCCCTTTTTTTTTCCTATGCAAGGGAAGATGTAATATTGGAATTCTTGGATGACGATGGATCTGGAGAAAACACCGCAAGGCAATCGTCAAGGAACCTTCATGGACCGGAGATCGACGAGGTGCTTGCCCAGGAAGCGGGAGCATCGAACATTTCGTGGTTACTTGCTGATCACTTAGGGTCAATTCGCTTGCATTTAACAAGCGACGGAGCAATTGCTTCAGCGATCCGTTACGACTCGTACGGATCGCTAGTCAACGAATCTGCGCTAGCCGGGTCGAGATACGCTTTTACCGGGCGGGAATGGGATGAAGAAACTGGTCTGCAGTATCACCGTGCTCGCTACCTCGAAACGACGTTCGGACGTTGGCTAAATGAAGACCCCATTGGATTCAGTGGAGGAACCACAAATCTCTTCGAATACGTGAGCAATGCTCCATTAAGTGCGATCGATGAATTTGGTCGTGAGGAGAGCTATACTATTAGCCCTAACATGACTGCATCCCAGGCGATGTATGTTAATCAAGTCATTTCCGCTGTCGGCAACGATGGTGCTTTTTTTGATCTCGTCGACGACCCTTTCTTTGCCGATGCCGGAGGAGATCTTGCGGGAGTACTGCGGAATGCATGGTTGGCGGCATTAGCAGGAAAGTCTTTTGCGGATGTACCAATCAGCGAAGGTGGTGCCAGGCCGTATTTCTGCACGGGAATATTAGATGCATTCAACGAAGCGTTTGATCGCGCGAGAAAAAGCGGCAAGATATCAGACAAGGTGACTAGAATGGATGGGATAGATTTTAACCGAGATGTAAAGAAGTCGCGCGGTCACCACAACGTACCACTACTTGTCTTGCCAGACGGTAGTAAGTTTATTCTTGATTTCCATTCTAACTTGGATGCGTTCAATCCAGTTATCGTTCAAGTCAAGTAGATTAAATGAAAAAGCAAAGCAGGTCAGGTGTCTTGAATCATCGAGAAAATGCAAAGTGAGCGTTCGGTAAAGTGCATCTGGACGTAAACGTACACCAGAACCGTTGTAGGCGCGGGGTTTAGGTTGGTGGGTTTTGTTTCGTTTCACCTAGCGGAGAATACCCATGTCCCGATCGGAAACCGTCAAACTTTGGCAGCAGCGGCTGCGCCGATTTGCATCCTCAATTGCCGGCCGTGCAGTTTTGCAGAGAAGAAGGCGTCTCGCAGCCGTCATTTTATCAATGGAAGAAAAAGCTGCGCCAGCCGCCCAGCGACGCGGGGCCGAAGTCAAGGCTGAGATTAAGTGTAGCCGAATCTGGTCTCCAAACGCCAGTGAATGAGCGGCATCGTACAGAGAGAAACGGAGGTGAACGAATTCGATTTCCTCGAAAACTGGATCGGTCACAAAGCAGATGCGAGTGGCTAGCGGCGAGTTGCTAGAAAGAGAATCGTGGACGGCGAGCATTTCCCCGTAGGGGGCGAAGGTGAAGACCTAGTCCAGCTTCATAAACTAAACAGATTTTGCCGTGACTTGTCGCTTGAAGAGAAGGCGGCTCAATAAGAGGCGGACTAAGACGACCAATGAGTTCGCAATGGCCAGTTTGGGATTCTCGCGTGGATGCGCGAAGAAGCGATTACCCAAGTCTATTGGCGCGAGATTCCAAGTCGCTAGCCAGCTTAGTCAAAGAGGCTAAGTCTTTCTCGGCTAGCGACTCATCGGTCAGCTGTGAGTCGCCAAGGATGCGCTGCAACACCTGAATCTGGCCAACCAATTTAGCGCGAGCTTCCGCATCCCGGATCTCCGAAAACCGATCCTTCGCCTCTTTGGCTCGGTCGTCGTAGATCAGGCGTAGTTCGGGGCTTTTGGCGATCATTTCCAGGATCTCCGTCGCTTTGTAAAAGGCCGCATCGGGAAGTAGTTGTCGCAGCTCGTCGGGATCTCGGTTTTGGGATTCCGTCAGAAAATACACCCAACGCTCGAAAGCGTTGGCATCCGCGAGATCTGCGACATCCAAATGATACTTTGATAATTGGATCAAGTGTAGCTGAATCTGGTCTCCGAAGGACAGCGAATGGGCGGCGTCGTGTAGCGCGAAGAGGAGATGGCCGAATTCGACTTCCTTGAACAGGGGCTCGGTCAAAAAGCAGATACTGATCGCCGGACGAAGCTCCCCGTATGTCGTCCCTTCGTTCATTTGTCGCGAGAAAAGCTCGGCTGTATAGAAAACGAGTCGATTACGGAGTTCGCCTGGAATAGTCGTTTGCACCTCGATCACGTACCACGCACCTGCGGAATCTCGTGCTTTGACGTCGACGATCGACAGCTTGTCATCCTCGAACATCTTGTCGTTATACGGATTGAGGATTTCCACTTCCTCGATCGGGTACTCCGGCTGCAGCACTGCATTGAGCAGATGAATCAGCAAGTCCGTGTTCTCGAGACTCCCGAAAAGGAGCTTGAAGACAAAGTCGACAGTTGGGCGGATTCCAAGCGGCATCGGATTTCAAAGTTCGCGGAG
>JAGQPO010000114.1 GCA_020426665.1 Planctomycetales bacterium | reverse complement strand
ATCTCTCGATACAGGCATTCAAGTTCTGCGATCTGGGTTTGCGGTCATGCAATGTGCATTAGATTGCTCAGATGGACCAGGATCAATATCTCCCAACGTCGCACAATAACTTCTTTCAGTTCGCAACGAAAAAGGGGAAAGGGGGAGTTTCGCAGCCTAAGCTCGTCACTGGTATGGTGAACTGGAGCTAGCTGGTTCTTCTGACGCGTCAACGTCCAGGTGGTCTTGTTCTTTTTCTGATTGCAAAACGTACGACGATGTCGTTCGAGCGGACATGGGGCGGCGCCCGGCTGTGGATACGCATGGCCGTTGGCAATGGATGCTATCTGAGTGTGACCAACGGGATTAGACGGATTGCGAATGCCCGCTTGGCGCACCAAGCAGAACGGCGACCGCGTTGCCCTCGGTTGTGTAGGACAGACACAAGACAAACGGCGAACCCAGCGGGGTTGGTTTATCACAAAACCGGACCAGCGGATTCACGTTGCCGTGTCGGGTCGGCGGTATGGTTTTATGCTTGATCGCCAGTGCCCCTGTGGCCAACCCGATCATTCCGGACGCCGCACCGGGGTGACCGACCGATGCGGACACTGCAATCAACGGGCATCGCAGACCACACTGGGACAACGCCGTCGCTTCGCCGGCGTCAACTTGTTGGTCTCCCATCGCGTGGCTGACGACCAGACCGATTTGTTCGGGTGATAGCTTTACTTGTTCAAACACCGACTTCACCGCGAGTTCAATGGCGGCCGCTGCCGAGCGTGATTCCCGGGGATTTCGATCGGTCGTTCGGTCATCACTGCGTATGGCCGGCGAAGCCGAAAATCGCGAGGCGGTTGCCAATACCGTGGCCAAAACATCGGCACCACGATCTCGCGCGTGTGTTTCCGTTTCGACGACCAGTGATGCCGCGCCTTCGCCGGCGACGACTCCCGTCGCGCTGGGATCGTGTGGCCGCGATGCCTGTTCGATGGGCAGGTCGGCGTTGGTGATCGTCGGCGAATCGCGGTGGTACAACATTCGCGTCGCACCGATTCGAGTCCCCGTCGCGCCGACCAAGACCACGTCTGCGATACCGCGATTCAGATAAGATTCGGCTTCGATCAGCGCCGCCGGCCCAGACACGTCGCCCAAGACCAGCGTGTTGTTTGGACCTTGAGAGTTAATCGAAATACCAACCTGGCAAGCCGGCATGTTGGGCAAATACTTCAACATCCACAACGGCATGACCTCGCGTCGAGCCGATTCGCCAAAACGTTCAGGGTGCAAGACGTTGTCGTTATCAATACAGCCACCGATGGCGTTGGCTAATTCTTGGGGAGGGTTGAAAAAGATCTCACTGCCATAGACGGCCCCCAATCGTGCGGGCGGAATCAGTCCGTCATCCGACGCGGGGATCGAATCGCCAAGCCCCGCGTGCTGCACGGCCAAGTGTGCCGATGCAAATGCCGTCTGGATTTCGCGGCACATCACCTTCAGCGCCTTGCGAGGTGTCACGTGTTCCTTTGGTTCAAAGTCGACAACCGGTGCACCGATCCAAACGCCGTCAATCGTGTCATTCGGACCAGGTGTAGCATCGTCGTCCGTTCGATCGGCAAGCGACCGCACTCCGCTACGTCGATTCAACAAGCCGTCAAAGAAAGCTTCGGCCCCGATTCCGATCGCACTGACAATGCCCACTCCGGTGATCACGACGGGTTTGCGTGGCATCATAATCCAGGCTTTGGACCAGGGGTGGAGGTGGAACAGGAATGGCGAGTGAGTCACGCCGGTATTATCATTCGGCCGACGAGTATGATTTGTCGTGAACCAACTGGCTAGTGCTTCGTCAACGATTGGTTTTAGGGTACGACGGACTGGAAGTCCGTCGCACAAAGCTGACTAAACCCTAAAATTAAATCTTGACGACTTCTGCTACGGTGTTGGGTCTGCGCTTGCGTCAGATCTTGCGGTCGTAAATGCGTTGCGTTTTTGCCCGTCGCGCCCCGCCTCGTTCGATGGTTCCACGTGACAGGCGGTTGCTTTCGAGTACCCAAGAGAACTCCCCCGTGTGAATACCGTAATCGATCGCATCGGGCAAGATCCGTGCGAGCGTCACCAAACCGAGGCCCCAACTTTGGTACTTCGGCAATACGTTGGTGCTGACCAGTCGCAATCGATCAATCTTCTTCTTTCCGCGCAACAGTTTCAGCCAGCCGAACGGCAAGAGATGGCCGTTCATCGTTTTCAGGATCTGATTAAAATCCAACAGCCCAAATCCGGCGCCGACAGGTTCGCCGTCGATTTCAGCAATGCTTGTCAATTCCGGCACGATCAACAATTTAAGTTGTTTCGATTGATGCACCAATTCCGCGTGGCTCATCGGAACGTAGCCCCACGTACGTTGCAGCGACTCGTTGTAGATTTTCAAAAACGAATTAACGTCTTCATCAAAACGTTTCGGATTGATCGGACGACACTTGACCTTGAAACGGCGTGTCGCTTCGTCAATGACGAATTGCAACTTCGGATCGATGGTGGCCAGGTCGTCCATGTTGGCTTCGTAACAATACACGTCTTGGACTTGTTCAAATCCACTTGCTTCGACCAACCTGCCATAGTACTCGTGGTTGTAGGTGATCAGAAACGTCGGTGGACTATCAAAACCTTCGACCAACAAACCGATTTCATAGTTCAAACTCGGATTGACCGGTCCTCGCACGTCCGTCATCCCGTTTTGGCCAAGCCACTTAACCGCTGCGTCAAACAGTGATCGGCTGACATCGACATCATCGATGCATTCAAAAAATCCGAAGAACCCGCGTTTTTCGTTGTAATGACGATTGTGCGCGTGATTGATGATTGCAACGACTCGGCCGACGACTCGACCATTCTTGCGGGCGATGAATGCTTCGCTTTCGGCGTCATTGTAAAAGGGGTGGGAACCGAATCCGCACAACTGCTTCCGTTCGCTCCACAACGGCGCAACCCAGTTGGGATCGCCCACGTACAGCTCTCGTTCCAGTTTCATGAACGCACGGCGATCAAACCAGCCACGCACCGGCGTGCACTGAATCGCATGCGAAGCCGTACCACCGGTCTGGGCCGACGAATTGGTTGTGGAAAAATTGGAGGATGATGTTGGCGAGTCGCTCGCGGGGGTGTCGTTCATGGTCTGTCCAGTTGGGCGGATCAGTCGATCCCGGTGGTGGCTGGGGAAGGAGGTCTGGATGAGTTTTGGCTGGATGAGCCCTGACGGAATGAGTTATCCATCACGGCGGCGCGTCGTGACATGCCAATGTATCCCCGGCGGTTCCATGATAGTATCTTCATAGTGCGACTCGGCACACCCGGACGACGCAGCCCGCCAGTCGCTTTCACTCCGTTTTTTCGCCGCATCCCCTGTTTGACTCTTGCTGACCAGCACCAGTAATCCGACGGTAAAACACCTTGTCAAATTGCGTGACAATCGTGCCCGACGGCGCGCCGGTCGGATTTTAGTGGACGGTTGGCGTGAATTAGATCAGGCCCTGAGAGCCGGTTTGACCCCATTGGGAATCTATGTCTGTGGCGAATCATCGATCGCGATCGATTCGTCTTTCGATACAACCGGTAATCGTCGCATCGCGGACGCCACACACGGTCAGGAGGGTGCCGAGGATCTGCACGATCGCCTGCCGCCAGCGGTTCGCGACACATTGGTGACGGTCAGCGACGCGGTGATGAAAAAAATCGCTTATGGCCAGTCGGCTCGCGGTGTGGTCGCTGAGTTCCAGGCGCCTCGGTGGGGACTGGGCGACTTACGACTTGGCGAATCCGGCTTGATCCTTGTCCTGGATCGGTTTGAAAAGCCGGGCAACGTCGGTGCCGCGTTTCGATGTGCCGATGCGGCGGGAGCGGACGCCGTGATCTTGACGCCATCGACTGCCGATCGCTTCAATCCCAATGCGATTCGCAGCAGCCTGGGGGCCGTGTTCAGTGTTCCGTCTGCGGTTGCCGACGAAGACCAGGCAAAAGCGTGGTTGGCTGCGGAGGGATTTCGGTTGTGGGCGGCTCGTGTCGAAACGTCACGCGTCATCTGGGAGGCCGACTTGACGGGACGTGTCGCGATGATCATCGGCAGCGAAGCCGACGGACTGGGCGATCACTGGTGTAGTGATGAAATCGCAACCGTCGAATCGCTGAGAATCCCGATGGCGGGCGACGTTGACAGTTTGAATGCGTCAGTCTCGGCCGCCCTGTTTCTGTTCGAAGCAACAAGGCAGCGAACAGAGATCGCCAAGCGATAAAGTGCGACTGCGCCGGATCACTCTTTTCCGATGCGATAGAGTTCGTGCCGAGTTCGTTGTAACAGTCCGCCGTCGACGGGGACCAGACTGGCGACGGTGAACGGTTCCGAGTCGGCGACGCGGTTGGAAGACACCAACTCAGGTTGTTCGCTATCCAGTGGTCCGATGACGTAGGTCGTTGCGTCTTCTCCGGTCACATACAAATGGTTTCCGGCGACAAGCGGCGAACTGCTGTATCCGACACGAGACTTAGGCAATTGGACCGTCCAGATGTCTTTGCCGGTTTCGACATCTACCGCAACGATTTTGCCTTTGAATCCTCCGCTGTCGCTAACGAAATAGACGCGTCCGTTGTCGATCGCGGGGGTTGGAACATCACTGCCAAGATCGTTTCGATGCCACACAATGCTGTCGCGTCCCTTGCCAGCGATCACGTCACTGATTCGACACGTCGTCACGGTTGCACCGCGCGAGTAGGGGCAAACGATCAAGTCACCCACGACGGCGGGAGAAGAGATCGAGCGAAAGTATTTCTCGGCGTCCGGATTGAATCCGCCGACCCGCCCCAGTTCTCGACCGTCTCGCGCCGAGTGGATCGTCAAATGATCGGCGCCCATGACGGCGATCAGATATCGATCCTCCATCGCGATCGGCGTGGCGTAGCTTTGTGCCGCTTCCTCAGGGGCATTGAGCATGCGATTGGTCTTCCAGACCTTGTCGCCTGACTTGATGTCATACGCGACCAGGTAACTGGGGCCGGATTGCATGACCGCCACGACGACCAGATTGTTGATCAAAGTGGGGCTGGACCCCAAGTCCCACCACAAAGTGTCCTCCCCAAATTCCTTTTGTAAATTGACCTGCCATTGAACGTTGCCTTGCAGGTCGGTGCACGCCAAATCGCCACTGCGAAAATAGGCGACAACGGAGTGACCATCGGTGACCGCCGAAGGGTTGCTGCCCCCACCCTTGCGGTGCTTGTTTCCCCGGTCAGCCCCAAGAGACGTGCTCCAAACTTGTTCGCCGGAAGCGACATCAATTGCAATCAGGCGGTTTTGGCCCTCAATTCCCGCCGTCAGAAACGCTTTTCCGCCGGCGATCACCGGCGTGCTGCCGCCCAAGCCCTGGATCGTTGTTTTCCACCCAATGCCATCCTTTTCGGACCACACTGTCGGATAACTTTCTCCCGCGGCGACCCCGTTTTGTTGGCCGCCACGCCACTGTGGCCAGGAACTTGCGTCCTCGGCGACCGCGATCGGAACCGATGCGGATACAATGAGGATCAGGAGCACAAAACGGGTTGCGGCGAATCGGATGGATCGCATGGCAGGATTCCTGGGCTGCGTAATTGGAACGGTAGAGGAAGGAAATACGGAGAAAGAGGCGGGGAGACGATCTGCTATGATGGTCAGGTCGTGATAATACCACATCTGTTGATCAGAACAGAGATCATCTACGCTTGTCACATCAACCCCTGAATCAACACCGTTATGTCATGAGAGACAGACGACTCAAGCGTTTAACGCCGATCGATTCGGCGAAAATCAAGGACCAGCCAACCTCGTCGGGTCTGGTCCTCGGGTCGCGGTGCCCAATCGCCGTACTCCTGATTCTGGCCGTTGTGTTGTCAACGGTGTTCACGGCAAACACCAACGCCCAAGAAATCTCTCGACCAAATGATTCGGCGACTCCAGACGCCCACAACGTCCAACCACGCCAGCTGGCGCGTAGCCGTTATGTCGATCGCCAACGGGCGACATTGGAAATGTGGCGTGGACGGACGTTGTCCCGGCAAGCGGTCCAAGATGCGGCGCACAACCCCGATCCCGAAATCGCCGAACGCGCCGAGTGGATCCTGAAACAGTGGCGAAGCGGCGCGTTACCTGGTGTGGGGAATCTGTCCGGCGGCCTGCTGCTTGATCGTGGTAATCCGTCGGCCCTGGCAGCGGTGCTGGAACAAGGTGCGTTTAATGCAGTCCTGGTCGCAGTCGAGGAATCGGCCGGAACGATCGAATATGACCAAATTAAAAGCCGTGTCGCTCAACAGTTGACCCAGCGTTTTCCATTCTATTCTGATCACGCATTGGCAAATGGAACCCAGGCCGACCTGTTGCGATTGATGGACGCTGTTGCGATCGACCGCAACGTGGCCGCCGCAACGCGCGACTTGTCGATATTCCTCGGTATCGAACGAGATGATACCAATCGAATTCCATCGGCAGCTGCGGTGTGGAGCCAAACGGAACGTGACATTTACAGCGCGCAACTGGCAATGCTGGACGGCGATGCCCAGCGGTCTGTCGAAGCGGCGCGCCGGGCGGGCGATCCTGTGCTGTTGCGAATCACACAGATGCTTGTTGACCAATGGGACGCGATCGCAACCGAAGCGATGTCGGGTGCCGAAAACGCCGCAACGGATGAAGAACGCGTCGAGTCGTTGGCGTGGGCGTTTGCTGCGGCTTACCGAACAGGCAACGACGCGCTGGTGAAAGAGGTGGCGGGGCAGTTAAGCGTTGCCCAAGCCGGCGAATCCGAAGATGTCACCAATCTCAGATGG
Source organism: Planctomycetales bacterium (assembly GCA_020426665.1). Classification (GTDB taxonomy): domain Bacteria; phylum Planctomycetota; class Planctomycetia; order Pirellulales; family Pirellulaceae; genus Stieleria. Next base: position 350 of record JAGQPO010000114.1, on the reverse strand, counting down.
CGGTCTCTGGCGATCCACGGCGATGTCGACACGGCCATCAATGTGCTGGCCGTCTCCGATCCGGCCGCCGCCGCAAAAGTCGCCTGCGCCGCGTCGCGATTTGATCGTGCAGCTCAGTTGTGTGGATTCGAACTTGAATCAATCGACCGCGACTTAGACCAGTGGATCTCCGATGCCTATGTCGAACAGGCTGAATATCCGGCGGGTGAAATCGCGCCGGCGATGGAACGACTTTATTCCCTGGCAAGACTTCTAATCAACGTCGGTGATTCGGAGAATGCCATCCGAATCTATCGACGGTTGACTCCCCGCCAGATCATCGTCTCGCCCTATGGAACGTCGCTGCGAGA
>JAGQPO010000113.1 GCA_020426665.1 Planctomycetales bacterium | reverse complement strand
GGTGGCGATTAGCGAGAAGTGTCAGGAAACCACGCAGTTTCCAAGCAACGGGCTCGGAGAGTATGCGTTGTATGCGGCGAGTTCGAACAAACAGACTCATCCAGTCGGCGATCCTGCCACGCGGAAGAAAAGCGACTGAGCAATTGAGCTGATAGGCTGGGTTCGTGTTGGTTGGCAGATAGATGGGCGTAGGTGCCAGCATTTAATCGCGGGTCCCGCCCTGAAGGAGACCTAGTAGGAGGACGGGTTGGGGCTTGCGTTGCCGCATTGCAGCATTCACTTGGCTGCTTCGCCGGGATAAGCCCGGACGGAAGATTGCGGTGGATCGAAAACACAGGAACTAGCCTTGAAGTAGCTGAGTGACGTGCGTGCCGTCGCTCCACTTGAGCGGGCGTCCAATGGGCGTAACCAGCTCGGCAGTGTAATCGATGTCCAGCGCGTGTAGCAGGGTCGCGTGAAGGTCGGGAACTGAAACTAGTTTTTCTGCCAACCGGGAAGGGTCGATCGCTCGTTCACGCTGGCTCTTGAGTAACGTTAGGTCAGGGTTTGCTGCGGTACTACCATGCACATACCCACGGCGTAACTTGCCTCCGGCCAGCAGCGCGCTGAAGCCATGTGGCCAATGATCTCGCCCTCCGGCTGGGTTGATCGTTGGCGTCCGACCAAACTCACCTCCGCAGAACACGACGGTCTGATCGAACATCTCGCGACGTCTGAGTTCCACTAACGTAGATGCCAAAGCCCTGTCCAATATGCTAGTTTTGATAGACTGGATCTCGTGATTGTTGATGTGCGAGTCCCAGCCCGACAATTCGACTTCCACACAGCGCACGCCAGCTTCCAAGAGCCTGATTGCAGCTAAGCACCCGCGACCGAAGGCGTGATCACCAAAGTCGGCTTGTAGCGCATGCGATTCCTGCTGAATGTCAAAAGCATCTAGCTGTTGACTGCTCATCATCCGCAAAGCATTCGTGGTTGCAGTTCGATGCAAAGTCCGGCTTTGATCAAGGTCTGCAATTCGCCCTCGCTGAAATTCGTGTTCCAGGGCTCCAAGAAGTGGACCAGCCCTCTGCTGCAACTGTGTTTCGGAAACGCGGCGAGTCAGATTGGGAATGGGATCCGCCGGGTCGCCAATCTGAAATGCGTCAAAACTAGGACCAAGGTATCCCGCTCGCGCTGGCCATTGTGTGGGAAGAATCGAAATATGCCTTGGTATTTCCAGGTTGTCTTTTGTGTGGTGACACACTATCGAGCCAATGGCCGGATGCACAATGGTTGGCTCGGGCCGCCAACCGGTCTTCAAGTGATAGGTCGCTCGCTCGTGGTCCCCTTCCTTACTGATCAACGAGCGGACCAAGCTCACATGTTCCAACTGCTGAGCCACCGCTGGCAGCGTATCTGCGATTTGTATTCCGGGAATGGAAGTAGCGATTCCCTTGACATCCCCGCCGATGAGTGTCCCCGGATGAGGATCGAATGTTTCCAGCTGACTTGGCCCTCCCTGCAGCCAGATCATCAACAGCGATTTCGGGCGATCCCGCTTCGATTCAGCGGCCCGGCTTAGCTGCTCGGCAAAGGGCGTGAGCCATGCAGTACCGATGCCTGTTCCCAGTGTGCCCAGCCAGCGTCGGCGATTCATTTCAACATATGCGGCGCAACCAGACTCGCGGGGGTTGTTCATAGCTTTGCTTCCGCGCCTTCCAGCAAGGAGTTGTTTTGGCATCCGCAATACTGCGAAATTATTGGCTGAAAACTGACACCACTATGTTTTAGTGGTTCCAGGAAAACTCGGTCGAGTTGATCATGGCCCAGTAGATATCACCCAAGGCTTGGCTACGAGCGTCGCCGCGTTTGTCTTTTAGATAGTCGACGAATTGTAGGCTCTCGATCTCGGAAGGACGCCGATTCAAGGCACATAAAAAGGCCAACTCGATTGCCTGCGCGGGATCTGGCACCAAAGCAGCGATTCGGCTGGACGCATTGTTGACCAGATCTACTTTCGTTTGTTCGGTGACCAAGTTTCCGTTCATCAGCAGCAATCGCTGGGCAATCGTCACGGAATCGCTGTCAAATTCATCGTCGCCTCGATCTCCGAAGCGCTTTAGAAAGCTTCGCGTATCGCCAAATATCTTGAGCCGTGTCAGGATGGAACTTGACGAGTCAAGCGCTGTCAGTTTGCTGGCCTGGAATACACTGCCGACCACTTGCTCGGGTCGTAATTGTGTGATGGGAAAAACGGCCCAACATTCTTCGTGTGCGAGGGTGATCTCGAAATCCGCCCGACTCGAACGTCGAAACGCATCCGTTTCAGCGATCAAATAGATCAATCGACGCAGGTCGTAATCGTGTTGTGAAAAATCCGTTGCCAAGGTATCCAAGACAGGTGGCACCGAATCGTCCAGCGGAATACTATCTACCGGCGAGACCAACGGACGGCCAAACATTAAAGCCCAAGTGCGATTGACTACGGACCTGGCAAAAGCGCGATTTTCGGGATGTGTGACCCAGGCAGCCAATTGCTGCCGTCGACTGCCTTCGTTGTTGAGAATCGACTTAGCGAAAGGGACATCTGGTGTGAGCGTCTGCTTTCCAGGTTTACTGAGGAGTTCAACCTCATAAGCTTGGCCATCATCTGTGATTCCGCGCAATGGCATTTTAGGTAGCGCAGCCTCCGCATAGAATGCTGCCAATCGATGAAAATGCTCTTGCCGACCAGATACGACGTCTTGCTCATCGCCAAAATTGAGCTGGCCAAGAAAGTCATCGTGACACTGTAAGCAGTCGATGCGCTGAGCTAGAAACGCTCGTGAGGTGCGTCCAGCCAACCGCACTGGATCGGCTCGTCCATTACTGCTTTCGTCCATGGTTGCGGTGATGAAGTTCACTTGGGGTTTGTCCGTCCAAAGCCCTTGAGCACTAATCATTTCCCGGACGATTTCAGCGTAGCTAGTGCCCTGGTCGAGTTGATCTGCAAGCCAAGTGTTGAACTTCCTTTTTCTAAATAACAAAAAGGCACCGTCGTTCGTGCCAACAAATGCGCGAGAAAAACGCTCAGCAAAGTAGTCTGCCCAGCGTCGATCGTTGACTAGGTACGAAGTAAACCACGTGATTTGTTGATCTCGGGGGATATCCTCCAGGGCGCGCATTTCTTCCAGGCTCATTCCGCTACCAACCAGGGCCAAGGATAGCCTGCGAGCGATCAGCAGATTGTCGGCAGCCGGAGCCAGCTGGCCGTCGACAGCTTCGGCCAGCTCCTGCAATTGCCGATTGGCTCTTGAAAGCGATTGCTGAAAATCCTCACTGAGCACAGGTGCAAAAGCATGTTCTGGATTCCGGATCGCGGGCCTGGCCTGGAGCGTCGCGCCTGCCAAGGTGAGGGCTACGGCAACAGCCGCACACAGCAGCGATGCCTGCGCAAATCTGTTTTGGCTCCACTTGCTTTTATTCTTAGCGACAGTCACTGCATCGCATCCTATTGGACAGCGAGAAATATCAAATTGTCATCCAGAGGAGATTGTTTTGCGGTTCTTTGCAACATCGCGCTTCCGCGATTCGAGCCAATCAGTGCCTGGGAAAGATGTCTTCGTCAGCTAACTTGCCTATTACATTCTGGATGTAGCCGGATATCGAGTCAAAAGCAAGGTAATCAATAGTGCTCGACAGCAGCGGCGAGATTCTTTGAGTATATTCGAAAGGAAGCCTTCGGCCTTGGCAAGATTCAGGGGAAAATGACGAAAGTGACGTACACTAACCCGAGTTGACCGTCGTCCTGCCAGAATCTGCCCGACAGAATTTGCACAAGGCTGGCGGACTTGTTGAAGATCGCAAACCACAGATCGTAAAGTGAGCGGAGGCATCGCGGTGCCTACAACCCGGCAGAACGTACCCGAGCCAATGGATTCGCTATCAAGCGATATTCCTATTCCTCCGGTCGTGCCGAGTGCAGCCACTCGCCTGTTGGACGCCAGTGCTGACAACATGGCCGGGAGGACATCCCACGCCGAGGATGTACTATCTGCGGTCGTGTTGAGTCACTCCCAGGATGACACGTCATCTGACAAGAATACGCATGGATTTCTTGTTTGGATCAGGCGGCTCTATCGAGGTTGCATTCGCTTGCCATTGGCGATCCTTGGTAGGCTGTGGGACCTGGCGTCACTAACAGTGATGTTGGCTGTAGTTGCTGCTCTGCCCGTTTTGCAGCTGGCTAGTCTGGGGTATCTACTGCATGCCGCTGCTATTCTCGCTAGCGGTGGCAAGTGGTCCTCAGCACTTCCAGGTCTCCGCACAGCGGGAAAGCTAGGCGTGTTCATTCTGCTCGCGACAGTGACTTGGCTGCCGGTATGGTTTGTCACCGACCTGTCATATTCGGCCCAGCTGCTAATCCCCGGTTCGCGATCCGCCGCAGTTTGGCGCATCGCAGCATTCGCGATTACGCTGGCTTGGATTGTCTTGGTTGCCTGGGCGGCGATGCGTGGTGGTCGGTGGTGGCACTTCGTGTGGCCAGCACCGATACGTTTTGTCAAGCAGTTTTTTCTCCCCAGCACATGGCAGCGGGCAAGCAGGGACCTGTCGCATCTGGTCGCGTCATTGTCATTCCTGCAGCTCTGGTGGCTGGGCGCACGCGGAGCGTTGGGGGCGCTACTATGGACTTGTGTGCCGGTATCACTAATCATTATCGGACTTCGCGCCGATCAATTTCCACTCGCCATTCCCATAGGAGTTTTGGGAGTGGCTTCTATGGCCGCCGTAGCGATGTACTTGCCGCACTTGCAAGTTCAGATGGCCGTGGACAACCGGCTGCTGTCCATCATGCAGATTCAGAGAGCGCGTAAACGTTTTAACTATGCCCCGCTGGCCCACGCGGGTGGTCTGCTACTGATGTGCCTTCTCTCCATCCCGCTCTACCTACTGCGAATCGAAGCCACACCGGCAGAATTGCTTTGGGCCCCCAGCTTGATATTCGTACTGTTTATGTTGCCCGTGAAGTTGGCTTTGGGAGCAACGATTGGTTACGCCGAACGGCGTCGCGCTGAAGGGTTGCAACCGCGAGCATGGTGGGTCAAGTGGCCGGGTCGGCTGCTAAGCCTGACCAGCATTACCATTTATGTGTTCGCCTTGGTGCTTGCCCAGCTGTTCGCTGGGCAAGGAGCGTTGACAATGTATTTCCAACACGCGTTCCTGGTTCCGTCACCTTTGATTGGCAACTGACGAGAGCAGCTACGAAGCGCCCGCCAATTCTTTCTTGCTGCGAGCAGCAATAATGGCTTCCTGCACGTTACCCGGAACTTTACGATAGGCCAACAATTCCATTGTGAAGGTTCCCTGTCCCTTGGTCATACTGCGCAAATCGGTGGCATAGCCAAAGGTCTCCGCCAACGGAACTTCTGCAATGATGTAAGAAATTCCGTCGCGAATATCAGTGGAAGTCACCAAGCCGCGGCGACGGATGACGTCACCCACGACATCGCCCTGGTAGTCCTCGGGACATTCCAGCTCGCATTTCATGATTGGTTCAAGAATCATTGGTTTGGACTTTTGCATTGATTCTCGGAAACAGCCTTGGGCTGCGATCTGAAACGCTCTCTCGGACGAGTCCACGTCGTGATAGCTACCATCTCGCAAATCGATTCGCACGCCCACAACTGGGTAACCAGCCAACGGGCCTTTGGACATGGAGTCTCGCATGCCTTTTTCTACCGGAGCGATAAACTGCTTGGGAATTCGACCGCCGACAACATGGTCTTCGAATTCGAACGTCTTTTCACCTTCGGGATCGATCGGCGTAAATTCACCTTTGATATGAGCATACTGGCCAGATCCACCCGTTTGCTTCTTGTGCTTGTAATCAAACTCGACTTTGATGCCCGGCGTCTCACGGTAACTGACCTTGGGAGCGCCTGCCTCAACTTCGATCTTGTATTCGCGTCGCATCCGCTCGATGTAGATTTCAAGATGCAATTCGCCCATACCACAGATAATGGTTTCATTCGTTTCTTCGTCGTTATAGACCTGAAACGTAGGATCTTCTTTGCGGAATCGTTGCAGGGCTTTGGTCATCTTGTCAGCATCTGCGCGAGCTGGCGTGACGGAAACTTTGATGACCGGTTCCGGCACAAACATGCTTTCCAGCGTGCAATAATCCCGCTCGGAGGCGTAGGTTTCACCGCTGGCACAATCGATACCCATGATCGCCACGATGTCGCCAGCTTCCGCCCCTTCGATCTCTTCCCGTTCGTCCGAATGCATCCGCACAATGCGGCTAAAGCGGTCCTTGCGACCGGTCCGTTGATTGAAATACATCTCACCCTTCTTAATGCTGCCCTGATAGACTCGCAAAAAGGTGAGCTGTCCATACGGATCTTCGACGATTTTGAACGCCATTCCAACGAAGGGCTTGGACGGGTCAGGTTCCAATGACATCAGCTGGGTTTCGTCACCAACTTGACGGGCTTTGATTTCCCTCTCCAGCGGGCTAGGGAGATAACGTGTGACCGCATCAAGCAGGGGTTGCACTCCCTTGTTCTTGAACGCGGAACCGACGAACACCGGCGTAAAACCTTGATTCTGAACGGCGTCGCGCATCACTTTGTGAATTAGCTCTTCAGAGACTTCCTCTTCGCTCAACAACAACTCCATCAGCTCGTCGTTGTACATCGACATGCTTTCCAGCATTGCGTGGCGATAAGATTGTGCATCTTCCAGCAGATCAGCGGGGATTTCAGTCTCAACTACTTCCGTTCCTTGGTCGCCTTCGAACGTGATCTTCTTCATGGTGACCAGATCGATCAAACCAGAGAAGGTTTCGCCAGCGCCAATTGGCAGTTGGACCAAAACGGCGTCGGTGTTCAACTTGTCGCGCATCATACCGACGACTTTGTCCGCGTTCGCCCCGGTGCGGTCCATTTTGTTGATGAACGCGACGCGAGGAACCTGGTATCGTTTCATTTGTCGGTCGACGGTGATCGACTGACTTTGAACACCACCGACGCTGCAAAGAACCAAGACGGCGCCGTCGAGCACTCGCAACGAACGTTCCACTTCGACGGTAAAGTCGACGTGGCCGGGGGTGTCAATCAAATTGATCTTGTGACCTTTCCACTCCAAACTGGTCGCAGCACTGGTGATTGTGATCCCACGTTCCTTTTCCAGTTCCATGTGATCCATCGTCGCGCCGTCGCCGCCGCCACGGACGTCTTCGATTTTGTGAATTCGACCCGCGTAGAACAGAATGCGTTCGCTGAGTGTGGTCTTGCCCGAGTCGATGTGGGCGCTGATCCCGATGTTTCTAACTTTCTCCAATTTCATCTAAATCACCTGGCTGTCGCAACCGACCAAAGACGTCTCGGCGACGCGGAAAACAATTCGCGTCAACTTGTTTGTTGGAAAAACCGAGAATGGTGGATCGGAGCAAATATGTGTTGGGGGGGCATCGAGCTTCACCGAATCGGTCAACAGTCGCTGGTGGCAATCAAGCCGGCGATTGATGATCAAGATGGCCATCTCGATACAACTTTGGGAGGGCTGATAAATCGCCGGCAGCGAGGGCCGGCGGTATCACGCTCAAAATTTTTGCGGAATATGGCAAAGGTTGGGCTATGCGGAAAGGGCAAATCAGCCACTGGACCAGAAACATTTCCCCCGTTTTTCCTCGACTTTTAAAGGCTTCGACTCGGGTTTCCTCTTGTCCAGGGGCGGCGGCGGCGGCATACTCCTCGGCTTCGTATCACCTTAGGCGAGTCGATGAGCCGTCGGCGGAAACGTTTTCCACCCAAGCTCCAGTCTCACCGACCACCCATTCAGCAGCCTGCCGACTGCCCTGCCGGTTTTTCCAGCAAGGTTTGCTCCAGCAAAAGCGGATGCCGCGGGTTCTGAAGAGTGTCCGATCGCCGAATTCCCCCAAGAGCAAATCAATGCCAGCCCGCCCCATGAGCTCGCGTAGTCGAGCCCGCAAACGTTCTCGCGTCCGATCCCGTGCAAAGAAAAAGGACCCCATTTTTGTCGATGGCCAGCGTCCACGCCCGATGTATGTCGATTACAAGGACGTTGAACTGCTGAAGAAAATGATCAATCGCCAAGGCCGCATCGTCGGGCGGCGAAAGAGCGGTTGCACAGCCGTCAGCCAGCACGCGGTCACCGCAGCGGTCAAACGCGCTCGATACATGGCATTGCTGCCGTTCCAGGGTGACTGATGAGTTTTCGGACTCGTCGAATCGTCGAGTTTCGTGACACCGATGCCGCCGGAATTGTTCACTTTTCGGCGTTTTTCCCCTGGATGGAATCCGCAGAGCACGAAATGCTGCGATCGGTCGGCATCCCGGTGTTACCCGATGCCGATCACGACCAGGGTCTGTGCGTGACCTGGCCCCGCGTCAACGCCGCGTGCGACTATTTCAATGCCGCGCGGTTCGAGGACTGGTTGGATATCGAGGTGGCCGTCGACAAAATCGGTCGCTCGAGTGTCCAGTATTCGATCACTTTCACCCGCCTCGATGGCGCCAGCGACCAGCCGACCCGGATCGCCAAAGGGTCCACGGTGGTGGTCTGCTGTCGCCTCCACTCGGGTGGCGGCCTGGAAAAGGTCGACATCCCGGATGCGGTTCGGGCAAAGCTGGAAAGTTTCTAGCGGTGCTCCGCGCAAGCTTGATTTTCGACGTTTCCTTTTAAAAAGTGCCAGTCGTCGACAACCATTTTGAGACTCGATGCGTAGCGATCAGTCGGTGGAAAAGTTCCGCCGTCTGATGCCTGTCTTCATTCACATCGTTGCTGTCCTGCCCATGGCCTCGTCTGTGCTAACGGTTCCCGCCGCCCTTTCCGCCGTCCCGTTCGACATTTCCAACCTGTTTCCCGGCCCGCCGTTGCTCGGACAAATCGGGGATTGGCTGCCGGTGTGGGTGACACCAATTTATGCGATCTCGATCGGGCTTTTGATCGGCGCCGCCGCCGCGGCCGTTTTGTACGCGGTTTTGGCGATCCTTTCGTTTGTCCCGCCGCTCGGAAAACTTGCCGATTCACCCGTCAGCGGGAATATCGCTTCGCTTGTCATCGGCGCGGTTCTGGCGGTTCTGTTGTGTCGTCAATACGCGTTCAAGGGCCAGGAATTCGAACAGACGCTACTGTTGCCGCTAGCGCTGATCGGCCTAGTGATGGGTTATGCGGTGGTTTACGGGATGTGGTACCGGACGCGAGAAGAGTGGGGCCAGATCCTGACCGAGGGCATCGTGCCGTATGTCTTGTCGGTTACCGGAATCTTTGTGCTGATCGGACTCGCCGGTGCCTACATGATTCAAGAGCCGATGCGATTTGTCGACTCGGCAAAGCAAGTCCACTTGATCGGCGACGGAACCGTCCAAATCGTCCTGGAAGTGCCGGGCACGGACAAAGACGTCAACGCTGACGAAGCGACGTTTCATCCAAGGCCGATCCAGTACGATCTTTCCGAACTGTCGCGGCTGACGATTTCATCTGACAAAACGGTGATGTTGGCTGACGGCGCAAACATGAGCGAGTTTTCTAGAAACCCCACGCGAATCGATGCGGGAGAGAGTCTCGTTTTCAACTATGAAGATCGGGACCAGCCGCCGCTGCCATCCGACTCGTCGCGACTGCACATCCAAAACCGCGAGCTTAACACGGCGACCGTTACGTTCACGATGACCAGCATTCCGAAGATACCGGAAATGAGTCAGGCCGTCGGAATCGGCGCGATCGCGTTTTTCCTGATCAGCGCGCTCGTCGCGTTTCGCCAAGCGGCGCCTCGGGTTTGGGCCCTGGCACTGTCGACTGCCAAGAACGAAATGGCTCAAACGCTGTATCTGATTTTGTTGGTGATGGGTGTGGTCGGCGTGGTCATCTTTTCGATTTATCCCTTTAACACCTTAGGCGACGACATTCGAATGTTCAAAGACAGCAGCGTGACATTGATCATGGTGCTGGCGATGCTGCAAGCCGTATGGAGTTCAGGGACGTCGGTTAGCGAAGAGATCGAAGGAAGAACGGCCCTCACCGTTCTAAGCAAGCCGGTTTCGCGTCGCTCATTCCTGTTGGGCAAGTACGCCGGGATCATCATGTCAGTTGCCGTCATGTTTGTCATCATCGGCGCATTTTTGTTGCTATTGATGTCTTATAAGCCGATCTATGATGCGCGCGAAACGGCAAAGGCAATGCCGGTTTGGGAGATGGGCTTTGAAGAAATCATGTCCACCGTCCCCGTCCTTGGCTTGTACTTCATGCAGACGATGGTGATCGCAGCGATCGCCGTTGCACTGGCCACGCGTTTACCGTTGCTCGCCAATTTGATCCTGTGCTTTGTGATCTACGTGATCGGGAACCTGACGCAGCCGTTGGTTGCATCAGCCCAGGGCGAAAACCCGCTGGTGGGATTCTTTGGCAATTTAATCGCCGTCGTCGTGCCGAATTTGAACATTTTTAATGTCCAAAGTGCAATGGATAGCGGAAACCAAGTCCCCTGGATCTACCTGGCCGGTTCTTTCAACTATCTTGTGTGTTTCGCGGTTGCGATTTGGATGCTTGCGATGCTCCTGTTCGAGGACCGCGATTTGGCGTAGCAGGTGAACGGAATGTCAGCGTCGGAGAGTCCGACCAACTGCGGTCGCATCATTTTGATCGACCGCGAAATCCGTTCCCCGCTGAATGATTGTTGTTAACAACCGGGGAGCCGCTGCTTTGAATCGTTTTCGCACTCTTTCGTCGGCTCGCCAGGAACCTGAAGCCCGTTCGGGCAACCTGTTTGCGTTTTTCTGGGCAACACTGGCGGGGCTTTTGGTTCCCTGTTTGATCTTGGTTGTCGGGCTGATTTCGTTGCTGCTGGAATCGGGTTCGCTGCATGACGACGCGGCTCGGTTGGGCGCCAACCTGGTCGTGCCTCTGCCCTCATCTTTCGTTGACCAGGCATCGCTGGACCAGTTGACTCAATTGACGTCGCTGGCGTTTGGATTGTCGGTGCTTTTGAGCCTGGCTACCTGGCGGCACCGCCGATCGGCCGACCGGCGGGCATCGGCGGTGACGAAATCTCTGCACCAAAAAGTATTGAAACAAAGTGTGCGTCGTGCGGAATTGGAAGGTGCTGCGGCGCAATCGGTCAATGCACAAAAGCTGATCGGACGCCAGTTGCCATTACTGCAAGGTGGGCTGTCGTTGTGGTATCGGTCATTACCGCGCAGCCTGTTCATGCTGGTCGGCTGCGTGGTCATCGCGTTGTTGGTCCACATCTGGTTGGCCGTGGTCGCCGTCATCAGCGGCGTGATGGTTTGGCGACTGTATCGACAGGTACGTGGCGTAGAGAGTGACGAAACCGGCCAGTGGGAACTCCCACAGCTTCGTGCCCAGATGTCTGCGTTGGTCGGGCGGGCGCCCAAGTTGGCGCGGCTGCAAACCAAAGGTATCGCGGAGGAGTCTTTTCAGCACGAACTCGAACAGCTTTATCGCAAGCTGGATGAAAGCGACGCACAACGTGGACGGATATGGCCGGTGCTGTTCTTGGCGACGTCTGCCGCGGCGGCCATCATGATCATCGGCCTGGGTTTAAACCTGCTTGAAACCAAATCGGGACTCAGTCTTTCGTCGGCTGTTGTGTTGAGTTTGTCGTTGGTCGGCGCCGTTGCGGCGGTTTGGCGTTTGCTGTCGCTGGGGCGCAATTTGAGGTCCAGCAGCCTGGCATGCGAGTCCGTTTACAACTACTTACGACGAAGCGATGAATCGACGCCGTCGGAACAACGTGTCGGGCTTGCCGGGTTGCGTGACGGCGTTGAATTTCGAGACGTCTCGCTATCGGACTCTCATGGCCAGGCGATCTTGAATCACATCACAACCGAATTCACGCCAAAGTCACTGGTCACCCTGTTGGGAACCGATTCCATTTCTCCTCAAGCGATGGTGGAGTTGTTGATGGGATTTGGGCGACCGAAGTCCGGAGAGGTGCGAATCGATGGGCTGAAATTGCTGGATGTGCACCCCGCATCGCTTGCCAAAAATGTGATGTGGATCGAACCATCAGGCCCACTTTGGGACGGCACGATCGAAGAGAACCTGGCCGGCAGTGACGGCACGATCAGCAACGCCGACATCGTCGAAGCGCTGCGTGAAGTCGATGTCTATGAACAGATTCAACGTTTGCCCGACGGATTATCGACCTACGCCCCAGCCGAGGGTACGTCACTTTCAACCGAAGCGACATACGGGATCGGTTTGGCAAGGGCGTTGTTGCACCGTCCGCCCATCTTGCTGGTCGGCGAACCGCCGGCGCCCAACGCCCAATTGGCAGATGATCCCTGTTTAAAAGCGATCAAAAAACTGGTTGATCAAGGTTCCCTTGTCGTGATGCTGCCCCGCCGATTGCAGACATTGCGGACCGCGGACCGAGTCATCTTGCTGAACGGACCGAACCTGGCGGGCGAAGGCAAACACGCCGAACTGCTGGCCGATAGCGACCTTTACCGGCACCTGAATTATCTGTTGTTCAATCCCTATCGACCCGGTCGATAGTCGACCAGCGATTCCCGCCGGTCATAACGCATTTGAGTTCTATGACGGAAAGTCGGATCCGCCGTACTCTCCCGGTTCACGATTGGGCGAATAGTCGTTGATCACTCCGTGATCAAAACGTATTGAACTCCGAACGGTGGGCAACTTTTTTCTGTCCTCCGGTTCCAAACGAATCTCTACGAACAGCCCCAATGACCTGCGAATGATCCGCCGTCAACGACACATCTGCGCACTTCTTGTCGGTTCCACATTGGCGCTTTCGCCGACAACATCCTTCGCCCAAAACATCATCGGCGATGCACTTGGGCAACTGATCGCGCCGGCTGTCGGACCGGTGCTGGAAAGGGCCGCAGGCGAAATTGTCGTCGAAGGGGTTCGCAGGGGTTACGAAAACAGGAATCTGTTTCCTCGTCCCGGCAGACGTCAACCGACGTATCAACCGGCACCGCAGCCGACTTATCAACCGCAGCCGACTTATCAACCGGCACCGCAACCGGCGATCACCTATCCATCCCAGGGCCTGCCCTACCCGGAACCGATGCCGGCTCCCCAGGCTCCGTCGGTCAGTCCGCCTGAGAACGAAATCAACACGCGACCGTTGGTTTCACCGAATCTTTCCCCCACGGAAATCGCATTGACTCACGTTGTCTCATCGGGACCACAGTTCAATTCGGAGGTCATTCGTACCGAGGCGGTCGAGATCACGGATCAAATGGATCGCGCGGCGCTACAGTATTTTGATGGCGCCGCGTCCGACGCCGCCATTGCCTCACTGCGTGACGATTACCGCAGTTTGCTGTCGATGCCTCGGCCGGAGAATGCCCGGGCCGCTTTGCTGGTCAACCACAATGACGGATTAGAAACGGTAAGCGATCGGCAAGGCATCGCGTCGATTTTAAAGGCTGCCGATGCGGCCGAGCGTGTGGCATCGTTGACATCGAATTCCGGCCATGAGATGACGATGCAATCGATCGATGAATTGCGCAGCGAGCTGACAAAGGTGCGGGCGCCAATCATCTCCGGTGACCAGTTAGCGGTCCTGGCGGGACGAATCAAAAACATTCGAAACATCGCGGTGCTTTCCGAAATCGCACGCGTGCTCGGTGTCGAACGTCGCGACGATTTGTTCGCCCGAGTAGCCGTTGCGGCGAAGAAAAGTGCTGCACCGGCCGAGGCAATCGTCGGACTGTTGGGAGTCGCCTTGGGAGCAGAAGAAAATATCGTGACCGACATGCAGTTGCCCAGCGGAAACCCCGCAGTGGTTCTGTACAACCCGGAATCCAATCCGGCTCCGATCAGCTTTGTTTGTGACGATTCACTTCAACTCACCCTTGCCCCCGGTGACTTGGTGCCGTTGGACCAGGAGTTCGTCGTTGCCTTTCAAACCGGAAACGGCGGCGTGAAACGTTACACGATCAAAAACGGAATGTATCGCTGGGCCGTTGATGATTCCGGTTGGGATCTTCGACAGAAAACGACCGCGCAATTGATCCTTGATGCCGGCCAGGTTCCCGTTGCGTTTCATTACTTGCTGAACGGACAACCACAAGTCATCGAGCCGGGATCCGTGGTCGAGCACACGATGGAAGTCCCGCCGCGGATCGATTTCGATTTGGGACGCGGCGATGGATCGACCAAGTCGACGCTGGTCACTCCAGGACATTACGTGGTCGGCGTTAACAGCGAGACGGCCGGTTGGGATCTGCACCGGGCGACTCAAACCGAATCGGCCGTTATGGCGACCGAGACCACCACGTCGATCGCCAACGAACACTGGCGTAAGAGCGTGATCAAGGCACAACGATCGTTGCTGGCGGATCCCGCCGAAGCCAAAGTGGACGCGTTGCTGGATTCGATCCAGTAGCGATCATTCGTCGGCCAGCCGAAACTCTTTCGGCAATTCGTATTTGCCGGCCGCGGCATCGCGTGTCGTGATCAAGATCTCCGTTTCTTCGGGCGACTTGCCTGCCGGAAATACAACCCACACCAACGATTGTTTCGGATCGGCCGGCCCGGTGGCGGTTTTGTCTGGATTCGCGCCCAGGACTAGATCCGTCAACACCGTTCGCAGTGGAATGTCGTCGCGCTGGAAACCGCTGATTTGTTGGTTCTGGGTGATGCCGTTTTTTTCCAAATCGCCGCCGATGATCCTGACCTTCGGCATGGTCGACCCGGCCGGCAGCGATTGTCCAAATTCTTCGGCGACGGCATCCACCGCGAACTGCAAAGAGAGCTGCAAGAACGAGATGGACATCGGACGGTCAAGCATTTCATCAACGGACAACGGTTTGGCGGTCGGTGTATCGGCGACAACGGCGCCTCCCGGGACGGTGTTCATGGCAAGCAAGGTTGCCAACGCAACCTGTGCACCGGCATCGGCCGGCAAATAGGCCGAGGCGACTACGGTTTCGCCGATGATCGTGCCGCGAGTTTGCTGGCCGACGAACCGCAGCATTAACGGCAATCGTGTCGCCAGCAGTCGCCACGACGGATCAGGCACCGAGCGCAAAATAAACTCGTCGCCCCACGCCGGCCATGCGTCAATCGATTCGCGAAACGATTTCAGCAACGTTGCGGACGTTGCGCCGCCGCTGGCCACTTCACGTAGCTCAACATACAACGCCCCATCTTTGACGGTCGCACTCAATGTGAAAGCAGCAACATCGGGTATCAACCATTGCTTCAGTTGCGATCTGAATTCAGGAACCGTCGAACTGATCATTTCGCGCCCATCGGCAAACAGAAAGTTCGGCGTGACCAACGCAACAAAGTCACTCTGGTTGCTGGTTTCATTCCAAAGCGTCGCCATGCTTCGAACCAGCGGGATCGCCGCGCCACCGGCTTCCGCGACTTCGCGTATTCGGTTCAACGATCCGACCGCGAATCGACGCACCTTTTCACCGTCACCAAGTTTGCCTTGCTGCCCCCCGCCGATAAAAAACGCATCCCCGTCAATCTCTTCACCCGCATACACGATCGCTCCATCAGCCACACGCGACTCTTGGGCATTCCACTTTTCCGCGAGCGCATTCAATTCCAATGGCTCGGTCAATTCGATCGCCAGCGCGACTTCGGGCCAGCCGTTCTTGCCAGGAAACAGTGCGACGGTGCAACGTGCCATCTGTTGTTTGCTGACACCCGAACGTTTCTCCGCGATCGCGATCAACGAATCGATTTCACCGGCAAACGTTGACGTCATCGGTTCAGCGTCGGTACTGGAGACGACGTGCGCAATGGGAACGGAAACAATCACCGCCGGCCCAGGCGGCAGCAATTCCAGCGACGGCGGCGTTGAATCGGCCGCATATGGAGGCACCCACAACAACCGATCGCTATCGACGATCTCGTAACCATTGACGACGGTCGGTTCATCGCCGCCAACGTCGCGTCGAGAATCCGGCACCCTGGGTACGTTCCCCGCGATTCCCGCCGAAGGTCTCGGTCGTGGCGGCGGCTCTGCCGGCCCGCGACCGCGAAGCGCGATCGCAAGCCCCAACATCAACACCGGCAACACCATCATGCCGGCAAGGATCGGTAAACGATTCTTGCGGCGTTTCCGACGCCTGCGTCTGGACGCATCGCTTTCCGTTGACGTCTCTTCAGCGACGCTCGATGATTCGGTATCGACCGTCGGAGACGCCGAGTCCCGAAGTTCGTTTACAACAGCTTCATCAACCACCGGTGCATCCGCCGCGAGATCAGTGGCAGCGATTTTTGAAGTGGCGGTTTTCGAATTGGAAGTTCCAGCGGCCACCGGAATAGCGACGGGTTCCGGTGGCTCGGTGGGCGGCGCCGACAGACCTTTGGCCGACGGGCGTTTCGTCGGCGCTGCCGCGGGGACGGCAACGATGGGAGCGGCATCCGGCGGCGATACTGAAACGCTTGGAGCTTGCTCAGGTGGCACCGCAAAGGCCGGCGGACGTGACACCGGCGGCGCAACCGTTGGTGGCGTGGCCTTTGGTGGCGGCGAGATCGGTTGCGAGTCGGCAGGCCTTTCAGCGGAACTTTCGGCGGGGACTTTGACTTGAGTTTCCGACGACGCCTTTTTGTTCTTCTTGGATTTCGATTTTGATCGGTCGGCCTTGGTCGTCTTTTGGTCTTCGATCACTTCGCCGGCACGTATCAATGCATCGGCAAACGAGGCCGCTGAGGCGAATCGCGCCGCAGGATCCTTGGCCATTGCATAGGCCAAAACTCGCAGCATGGCGTTCCCCGACGCGCCTTGATCGACGGCATCGATCAATTCCTGTGGCAGCTCCGCACGGTGCGCGCCGAACAATTCGTTTTCGTCCCGCCCCGAAAACGCAGGCCGACCAACCAGCAATGAAAACAGCAGACAGCCGAGTGAGTAGACATCCGACTTCGGGCTCGGTGCGACGGTGGGGTCGGCAAGTTCCGGAGCTGCGTAAAGCGCCGGCGGTTCGATTCGTTCAATCCAGCTACCGCTCTGGTCGGCGCGTGGTGATCTTGCCGGAGACGACGGATCGCGCAACAGAACCGCGTTACCTCTCGGAGTCACCCAAACGTGATCCGCGCCGACCGCGCCGTGGGCCATCGAAACTCCTGCGGGGGCCGATGAGTGCAGAGCCTGCAGTGCGTTTGCCAGATCGACACCGATCCGAACGGTTTTCCGAGAGCTGAGAGACTGTTTCGATTCCAAAACTTTCAACAACGACCCGCCGTCGGGCAGCGGCGAGAAGATTTCGACCATCTGGTCAGCGTCCCCGGCTTGGGCGCCGCCGCGGAGTTCGATCGCCTGTAATGTTTCCGCTTGCACTTCGCTGTGCGCGGCGAGCCAGCTTCGAACGCCTTCGTCCAAGCTCGCCAGTGGCACCCGCAACAAGACACCGCGGCGCACGGGTTCGCCTTCCGAAGCGTCCGTCTGCGCGGGAATCCAGTGTGAAAAGGGTTGGATCGGTTGATCCCCGGCCATCACAAACGACCCCACGCGAAGCGCCGGGGCTTCGCTGGTGATCAATCTTGCCGCTTGGAATTTGTTAACGACACCGGTGCGAACTAAGAATCCGGCGACACGCTTCGCATCGACCAGACCCGCATCGGGAGGCGACGTTTCGCCATCGCCGGTCGAATTGCCGCCTGACGATTCAGCGAGTGACTTGGAAAAAGCGGCTGCATAACGCTGGCAACTCGCATCATCGGCAAGTCCGGATTGAACCAATCGTGACCAGAATTCGCTCTGTGCGATCGACATGCAGCAAACACAACTACTATTGGGACGGGCGGACACTGCAATTTCGCGGATCCGGGCGAAGCAGATAGCTAGAGTTTACCCGATTTGGCCGAAATCTGACCGGGTGGATTCAACCGAAGCTCCGCCTGAACACTAATTGCGACCAATAATTCCATACGGGCGGGTGGGATCGATCAAAAGCCCTGGCCTGCTACTGACGTCTTTCCGCCGGCAAAAACTTGCTCTGCCAGGGTACGAATCGTTGAATATCGTCTACTTAACTTCTGAAGCCGTCCCGTTCGCCAAAACCGGTGGACTTGCCGATGTGTGCGGAACATTACCACGCGAGGTTGCGGCATTGGGGCATCAGTGCGCCGTGATCATGCCGGCGTTTCGAAGCGTGTATCGGGCTGGGATCCAAATTGAAACAACGGATATCAGTTTCGCGATTCCGATGTCAGGCAAGAAACTGATTGGCGGTCGACTACTCAAAAGCAAATTGCCCGACAGCAACGTTCCGGTCTGGCTGATCGACCAACCCCAATACTTCGACCGCGAATCACTGTACGGCGACTCCTTGGGGGATTACCCCGACAACGCAGAGCGATTTGCGTTTTTCTGCCGCGCCGCCTTGGCAGCGATCGCTCGGATTGACATGAACGTGGACGTGCTGCACTGCAACGATTGGCAAACCGGTTTGGTACCGGCGCTGATTCAAGCGACCCCGCAGCGCTACCCCGATGTCAACGACACGACGACGATCATGACGATCCACAACATGGCCTACCAGGGACAGTTTCCGGCACAGGCGTTTCCGTGGACAGGTTTGGATTGGGATCATTTTACCCACGAGACATTTGAATATTACGGGCAACTGAATTTCTTGAAAACCGGCATCGCCTCAGCCGACTATGTCACGACCGTCAGCCCTCGTTACGCGATGGAAATCCGCACGCCCCAACACGGCTGTGGGTTGGAAGGTGTGATCGAATCCAAAGGCGGTCGTCTGATGGGAATCATCAACGGAATCGACGAAACAATTTGGAACCCTGCGACCGACGTCAAACTTCCCGTGCAATTCGATCAGAGCGACTGGGAGGCAGGCAAAGTAGCTAACAAACGATCACTTCAGTCCGAGTTTGGATTGGAAGTTTCCGATGACGTCCCGATGATCGGGCTGGTCGGTCGTTTAGCCGAACAAAAGGGTTGGGATTTGATCTTGCCTGTCATCCGGCTGCATGTCGAAGAAGCCAGACCAACGCAGTGGATGATTCTTGGCAGCGGAGACAAACGCATCGAAGATGACCTGGCATCATTGGCCGAACAGGCACCACATCAGGTCGCGGCGCACATCGGATTTCACGACGCGCTGGCCCATCGAATCGAAGCCGGATCAGACTTGTTTGTCATGCCCAGTCACTACGAACCGTGTGGGTTGAATCAATTGTACAGCCTTCGTTACGGAACGATCCCGGTGGTCACGGCGACAGGTGGTCTTGCCGACACGGTGGTTGACACCACGCCCGAAACTCTGGCCAACGAAACCGCAACCGGATTCCACTTGCACGCAAATTCACCCTTTGGACTCGATCAAGCCCTCGGTCGCGCGCTCCAGTTGCGCTACCACGAGAAAAAAAGTTGGAATAATTTAGTCCGTCGTGCCATGGCTGCCGACTGGTCCTGGAGGAAGAGTGCGTCCCAGTATGTGGAACTTTACGCCAACGCAACTTCCCTTAATGAAAACAGCCTTAAAAAATGACAGCGGCATGGCGGATCGCTTTTCGCTTTTCTGTCAACAAATGACTGGAAATCGCTGAGAAATTGTTAGATTGTGCGCACGAGTTGGTCCGCGAAAGAGTCACGAAAAAAGGGAGTGACGCCGAGGCATCTTGAGGGGACGAGAGGCTGATGCATGGGACGGGCGTCGAGGGGGCTGAACAGATCAAGCCGCTCTCTGCGTGAAAAGATGCAGGCACCCTCCAAATCAATATCCAGCCCCTTTGATAAAGTATGTCGCCAGACTCCGACGCTCACCTGCAAGCGGACCAAGATCTACCCATTCAGGTGAACGAGGCAGTCGCAGAGTTTCGGGTCGATCCCGATTCGATTTCCGGCTCGGTTCCCAACACCATCGACACCGACACACGGCTCGCCTCGACAAGCGAAACGGAATCGATGTGGCCGGGGCGTCCAGCAAGAAGCTCGGTGATCCGTTCTTTTGAACGTACCCTGGCGGCCCCGGAAAGTCGCCGCGAACCTTCGGTGTACCGCGGTGATGGTGCAAATTCGCACACTCGACGAGATCTGTTGACCGGCGACTGGACGATCTTCGCCCCCAAACGCGACGAACGACCCAATGAATACGCTCTTCCGGAATCTGAATTGGCCGAAAACGAGGCCACCATTGCAAGCCTTAGAACGCTGGCCGTTGAAGTCGGCTGTCCGTTTTGCTCGGGTGCCGAGAACCAAACCCCGGAAGCCGTTTGGTCGGCCAAATTGGGCGAGCTGACGTCAACTCCCGCCGACAACGAAACGACGCGTTTTGCTAGACCCCAAGTCCACGTTGCCGACGGAGAACAGACCGATTGGGACGTCCGCGTGGTGCCAAACAAGTTTCCCGCAGTCAGCCGCCACGATGCTTCGAAATCCGGGCAAGACGACCGCCAAAGCCTGTTTCCAATTGTTGATGTTGTCGGCGGGCACGAAGTCATCATCGAATCGGCGATGCACGCCGATTCCACGATGGAACTCGATCCTGCATTAGTCTATCTGACGTTGATGGCCTACCGGGATCGGATCAAGCACTGGCGAGATGTCCCGGGCATCAACTACATCAGTGTTTTCAAAAACAATGGTCGTGAAGCCGGTGCGTCTCTACGACATTGTCACAGCCAACTGGTTGCGACCAGTTTGATGCCCCAACATGTTCGCTATTCGCTGATGCGATCCGAACAACATCGTGCCCGCACCGGATGCACACTTGGATGTGATTTATTGAGGGCGGAAATTGGTGAAAAAAGTCGTGTCATCGATCGCACGGACTCGTTTGTCGCGTTTTGCCCCTTTGCAAGTCGATTTGCAGGAATGATTCGCGTCACCTCGGTCGCGCACCAACCGTACTTTGAATCATTCTCGGACGCCTCTCTGGATCAACTCGCCAGTTTCCTATGGCGTGTCTTGTCGTGGGTCAATCAAGCCTTTCCCGGAAAAGCATTCAACTACCTACTCCACACATGCCCGCCCGGTGCGGCGCAAGGCGAAGCGTTCCAATGGTCGCTGGAAATCTTTCCACGATTGAATAAGACCGCCGGATTCGAATGGAGCAGCGACTGCATGATCAATTCGATGCTGCCAGAAGCCGCTGCATCACGATACCGCGAGATCGCACGTCGCAATGATCCCCGAAATGTGCTGACACTTCGCTAAGTCACTGGGCCGAAACGACTCCACTTAATCACAGCCCAATCGCGAAAGTGTTGAAGTTGCACATTTGCCCAACGCATTGCCTTTTCATAACCCAACGCGTGGTCGAGGGACCAGCCACCTCCGGTTTTCCACCGCTGTCGCAGTCACACTTTCGATGACGCTGATCAGCTTTTTTCGAGTCTCGGAGAGACTCGACTACGTGCCTGGCCGGCGGATTGGCAACCTCATAAGGCCAAACACTTGATAACTTGGATCGGTAGCGAAGAGCGAGAAGTGTCGGAGCATCTAACGATTTGTTTGCTGGCAAAAAAATCTGTCGATTCTGATTGTGGATCAGACCCCGCATCGTGCCGATAGACTACGTGGGTCGTTGTTAACGATTAGGGGGACAAACGCGGATCGGGAAACCTTCTGCTTGGAATCGAGACCGATTTCTTACAACCGGAGTACCGGGCATCCGTTGCCTCTCCGGAAACGCTGACTTGTTCCCTACAATCCGTCCATCAATGGCTGCGGACCACACTCCGGCCAATTGCCACTGCTTGCTATCCATTTACGACTAAGATTTCTGCGAACATGTCTGAACACGTCCATCTTTGCTTGGTTTTGCATAATCATCAACCGATCGGCAACTTCGACGGCGTTTTTGAACAGGCATACCAAGACAGTTATCGCCCGTTTTTGGATGTCTTTGAACCGTACGACAAACTGCAGATTTCCTTGCACACCTCTGGCCCATTGATGATGTGGCTGGCCGAACGGCATCCTGACTATTTGGACCGCCTGCGGTTGCTGGTCGAAGCCGGCCGTGTGGAAATCGTTGGTGGCCCCCAATACGAGCCCATCCTGACGATGTTGCCGCCGCGCGACCGCATCGGCCAAATCGAATCGTACGGGCGCTGGCTTGAACGTTATCTTGGCAGTAAACCGGCCGGAATGTGGACGCCTGAGCGGGTTTGGGAATCGGCACTGACAAGCGATGTTGTTGACGCGGGAATTCACTACACGGTCTTGGACGATTATCACTTCCGGGCCGCAGGGGTCGATGAAACACAGCTGACGGGATATTTCATCACCGAGGACAACGGACGGTTGCTGCGAATTTTTCCAGGCTCCGAGCGTCTGCGTTATACGATCCCGTTCCAGCCGGTTGCGGCGACGATCGATTATTGCCGCGAAGTCGCTCGCCGTTCACCCGGTGCGGTTCTGACGTTCGGCGACGACGGCGAAAAATTTGGG
Source organism: Planctomycetales bacterium (assembly GCA_020426665.1). Lineage (GTDB taxonomy): Bacteria > Planctomycetota > Planctomycetia > Pirellulales > Pirellulaceae > Stieleria. The sequence continues at coordinate 1,606 of JAGQPO010000113.1, read as the reverse complement.
ACATGGCCCGACACCAAACAGCATGTCTACGGAAAGGGTTGGCTGAAATCTCTGTTCAACGCGTTGACCGAAAACTCATCATGGATTCATTGCGTGTCGTTGGGTGAAGCGGTCAAGCGAACTGCGCCGGCCGGAAAGGTCTATCTGCCCGATTGCAGCTATCGCGAAATGACCGAATGGTCGTTGCCTACCGAGTCGCAATTGAAGCTTGATGAAATCACGCACGAAATGGAATCACATGAGTGCTGGAAAGACCTGAAAACGTTTGTCCGTGGCGGTTACTGGCGCAACTTCAAAACGAAGTACGAAGAAACCAACGAAATGTACGCGCGTATGATGCACGTCAGCCGTCGGTTGGCCGACGCTGAATCGGCCGGTGTCGACGCCGGTCAATTGGCGATCATTCGCGATCACCTGTATCGCGGACAATGCAATTGCCCCTATTGGCACGGTGCCTTCGGAGGAATTTATCTCCCACACTTGCGAAACGCCGTTTACCAACACTTGATCACCGCTGACAACCTGCTGGGTAAATTGTCGGGCGATGATTCCGATGCCGTCCAAGCTTCCGCCGACGACTATAACTTTGACTCAATGCAAGAAGTTCGGCTGAGCAATGACAAGCTTTGCGTCTGGGTCGCACCCGGTCGCGGCGGGCGAATTTATGAGTTAGATGTTCGCCAGATCAGCCACAACCTGCTCGCCACGCTTCAACGCCGTCCCGAAAGTTACCATCAAAAGGTTTTGGCCGGCCCCAATGTCGACGGCGAAGACGTGGCCAGCATTCACGATCGAGTCGTTTTCAAACAAGCCGACCTCGACCAACGATTACAGTACGATCGCTATGCACGAAAAAGCTTGATGGACCACTTTTACGATAACGATGCCACACTGCAATCGGTTGCCCGCGGCGAAGCGATGGAACGAGGCGATTTCGTCGAACTTCCGTTCGAGGCCAAACTGAGGCGCGGCTCCGATCGAGTCCAAGTGCAAATGCGACGCGAAGGCAACGCGTGGGGAATTCCTCTGGTCTTGACCAAAGCCGTGACGATGGTGGCCGGAAGCGAATCGTTGGAAGTCACCTACTTACTGGAGAACTTGCCGAGCGATCGTGAACTGCACTTCGGCATCGAAATGAATTTTGCCGGACTGCCATCGGGAGCGGATGATCGTTACTTTACCGATGAACACGATCAACGACTTGGCCAGTTAGGCGAATCGCTGGATTTGTATGACGCGTCCTCGCTTTCACTTTCCGACCGCTGGTTGGGAATCGACGTGACAATGCAGCTGGATCGCCCCAGCGGGATTTGGGCTTTCCCGATTCAAACGGTCAGCCAAAGTGAAGCCGGCTTTGAATTGGTTCACCAAAGCGTCTGCGTGCACCCGCACTGGTTGGTACGAGGCGACGAAGAAGGCCGTTGGCATGTGACGATGAAGCTGACTGCATGCTGTGAACAACATGCCGAAACGGTCGACGAACAGCAAGTCGTCCACCTGTAGAGGCACGGAATGTCGCGAAATTTTTATTTTAAAACGCTCTAGTGGTCCGTCAACGTTTGGTTTTAAGGTACGACGGACTTCCAGTCCGTCGACAAGTGTCGAT